>WJKO01000460.1 GCA_014729055.1 Promethearchaeota archaeon
CCAATATGGAGTCCCATATACGATTATAATTTTTTCTGTTATAAGTGCATTATGGTATGCTATTCATCGGGTACGCAAGGCTTATAAATCAGAACATAATTATAAACCAAATTTATGCTTTAGAGGAATAGTTGGTTTAATATTAATCATTCTATTGATTCACATTCCAATTGGAATTGAAATTTATAAAGAATGGGATAAAAGCGTAAGACCTACCTCATATTATGATACTTATTATGGTCCATATTTTACACCTAATGCAAGCGGGTTAGTTTATAATAGCATTCCTGGTGTTCCTAGTGCACATTGCAGTTCACTAATATATCTTCAGAATGGCGATTTGTTATGCACATGGTATGCTGGATCCTATGAAAAAGCTACCGATGTCGCAATATGGATGTCAAGATGCCATCCTAATATGACGGGTGAGGGTTCCTTGGATTTAGATTGGTCAGAGCCTGAAATCGTAGCAGACACTGTAAATAGATCAGAAGGCCAGCCGTCGTTTTATCAATGCCCTAATGGTAGAATTTATTTATTTTTTCAAACACTTACACCATCAGGTCCAGTTTTTGGAGATTGGGGGCCAGATCTTGTTAGCGGATGGTCATATGCAACAATCAAATACCAATATAGTGATGATAATGGATATACATGGTCAACTCCTGAATTTCTCAGAGATTTCTACTTATGGACTCTGAGAAATCCCGCGGTTTTAACTAAAGAAGGGCATGTAGTGCTTCCTGTAGAGATGGAAGGTACAAGTCATTTTCTAATAAACGAAGATCCCGATTTAGACGGAACATGGCAGAAATATGCAAGATTACGTATTTCAAGTTCATTGACGCAACCGTGCATTACAGAATTAGAAAATGGAAAATTAATGTCTGTTTTCCGCACCCAAGCTGGACTTATATACAAATCATATTCTAATGATGGAGGATATTCTTGGAAGAAACCGATACCGATGAGATTTCCAAACCCCGATTCGTGCGTTTTCTTAACAACTTTGGCTGACCAGCGAACCTTAATATTAGGTAATATTCAATCCAACAATAGAAATACCCTTTCATTCATATTGGGGGATGAAACTGGTCAATATTGGAGTGAACCATCACCTGTTAAAAATCACACTTCTCGCTCTTATTCCTACCCGTGTATGGTTCGTTTACGCGATGATTCAATTGTTTACAGTTATACTAATAATCGGTGGAATATAGGGTGGGGTCGATTTACGCCAGGCGCTGTGGATCATATGCAAATATTATATGGTTAAAACAGCAAAAACAATCTAGAAAGGAAAAAATAATAAAAACAGACGAGTATATAATTTTTTAAACATATGCTTAAATAAGATAAAAATCGAAAAAAAAACATCGAGATTTCATCAATAAATTTAGGATTTGATTATAATGACGGAGAAAAAAAAGAAGGAAGACGTAAACTCAAACCAGCAACCAGTCTCTACTATGGTCTCCTATGGTTTTGGTAAATTCAACTTTGAATTGGTTACAGGCGCATTTGCAGCACTTGTTTTTAAATATTATGAGGATAATTTGGGATTGAGTGCTGGATTAGCGGCAATAGGTATAATATTATACTCAATTTGGAATGCAATAAATGACCCTCTAATTGGGCATCTTACAATTAAACCAACTAAACTATCTGCAAAATATGGACGTAGATTTCCATGGATCTTTTTAGGATCAATATTTTGGGGCTTTTCTTTTGTGCTAATTTTCGCCGTTCCTAATGGCATAGCGAATAATGAATTCTATACATTACTATGGATGATCCTTACTACTTGTCTTTATGATACATTTGGTTCATTATGGGAAGTTAATTATCAATCCGTATTTCCTGATAAATTCCGCGATAAAGACGAACGAGATAAGGCAGCTGGCATAGCAACGGCAATAGGTGTATTTGGTATAGCACTAGGCGAAATTATACCAACATTAGTAATACGGGGTTATGAACCAAAATATAGCATAGATTTTGTCACTAATGCTTTAATTTTTATGTCGCTTTCAATATTAATGTCATTCATAATCATACCTGGGGTAAGAGAAAATGATGATATGAAAAAGAGATACATTAAATTTATAGCAGAGGAAGAAAAGGAGGAACAGCCCTCTTTCTGGCAACAATTAGTAGAGGCATTATCCGAACGCAACTTTTTGGCATTTATTCTGCTTTATTTCTTGTATCAAGCATGCACTATGTCAATGACAGCATCCGTTCATTATGTAGGGGATCACATTTTAGGGGCTATTCCGCAAGATACAACTATTATCTTTGCAGGTATGTTATTAGGTGCGTTGGGATCTGTTCCATTATGGACTGCCATCTCTAAGAAACTCGGAGATCATCAAAAAGCGATTAAGATTGCGGCAATATGGATGATCTTTGCTACATTTCCGATGACCTTTCTGACGACAGAAACTCAGTTTCTTATAGCTTTAACGATATGGGGCGTTGGTTTTGGTGGATTCTGGATGTTAATCACACCAGTAATGGCCGATATAATTGACGAAATTGTTGTAAAAAAAGGCAAGAGAAAAGATGGAATTTATTTGGGTTTCAGAGCGTTCTTTGGTCGGCTTTCATATGCTGTTCAAGCTTTGACTTTTTGGATAGTTCATGATTTAACTGATTATGATCCAAACAATATAACTGAGCTCGCAAAGCTAGGAATTCATATTCATATGGCGTTAATTCCAACAATTTTCTTAATCGTCGGACTTGCAATATTCCATATTCTCAATACTTTAAATAAGGAAAAAATGGAAGTAATACATAAAAAATTAGCGGAATTAGATTTATAATTCTATTTTTCCGTTATTAATCGTTTCTTTTTAAACATCAGGATTAGGAACCATAAAATCTCTAATTACTGCTACAAGATTATCATAGCCCTCAATAAACTGTCTTAAAGTTCGTTGTGATGCACCATAAGTATCAAATTCATCGATTGTCATTCCTTTCTCATCGTATCCTTTTTTCCATTCGATTGGAAATGCTTTATACAATCCCTCAATGATCTTTGGGTCAACCGGATTATCCATTCGTTTCTTAACTTCGATATCGGAATTATTGAAGCGTTTTTGCCATTTGTAGGGTAGAGTCAGAATTACATTCCCTCCAATCAGCTCAGACCAATGTAGATGATTTCTATAAGCTGCTGCTAACAATTTTGCCCTATATCCACGTTCGTTAAATAATTTATATGCTTTCTTAATCGCTGCAACACCAGCCCATTCGAGATTCCAAGGATCTGTTATTATATTCTTCTTATTAGCCACAACTTTCAGCCAATCATCTTGTCTTCCTACCATGAGTGTACATACAGGTGTCATTTGTGATACATCATGACCTTCATTTTTTCTTCTTTTTATTCCTTTTTCAACTGCTTCTCCAACAGCAAGACATTGTGTAACAGAAAAGCAAACAGTAGCATTAATATTAACACCGCGATATGTTGCTTCCTCTATGGCTTTTACACCCGCTTTTGTTACAGGGATTTTGACTATAATATTTGGAGCCAGTTTATCAAATTCTACTGCTTGTTTCCACATTAATTCTGTATTACGCCAGTTTTTAGGATTTGTTTGAATACTTAATCGACCTTTCAATCCTTTTTCCCTATCAAAAATCGGTTTTAAGATATCAGCACCTTTCTGTGTTATCTCATGAATAAGCTGCCAAGTAACATCAATTTCTGAGAATTGAGGATTTTCTTCTATTATTTCATAAATTCGATCCTTCCATAAGTGCATTTCTTGTTTAAGCACATTTCCCACAATCACGGGATTGCTAGTAGCGCCTACACAATGCGAACTTTTTATGGAATAATTTAATTCTTCAACTGAGCATGAATCATTCCAAATATCTGTCTTATTATCAGATATTTCTGCAGTTTTTTCTAATGGAGTTGTCACATTTACTCACTTCTATTTTGAATTATTTGATTATCGTATATAAAATGTTTTTATCAAAAATAAATGATGAGAGACAAAGATATAAGAGGAAAAAATACTTGTTTTATAGATAGTTTTTGGTGTTAATTATCTATGATTGGGGCAATTTCTGGCGATGTTATTGGCTCAGTTTTTGAGGCATATCCTATTAAGAATACAGATTTTCAACTCTTTAGTGAGTATACGACATTTACAGATGACACAGTCTTGACTGTGGCGATAGCCGATGCAATTCTTCATAAAAAAGATTATCAAGAAACATTACGTAAATACACTCGAGAACATCCTAAAAGGGGATATGGGGCTCATTATTATTCTTGGGCTATGTCGGACAGTATAGAGCCATATAATAGTTGGGGAAATGGTGCTGGTATGCGTGTCAGTCCTGTAGGGTTTGCTTTTCCTACGTTAGATGAGGTTCTGACTGAAGCAAAAAAGTCTGCAGAAGTGACGCATAACCATCCAGAGGGAATTAAAGGAGCTCAAGCGGTTGCTTCGAGTATTTTCCTAGCAAAAACTAGAAACTCAAAAGAAAAAATTAAAGATTATATCGAAAAGCAGTTTAAATACGATCTTAGTTTTACAATTGCAGAGATTCGTCCAAAATATTATTTCGATGTTTCTTGTCAAGGATCGGTACCACAAGCAATCAAATCATTCTTGGAATCAAAATCATACGAACATTGTATTCGGTTAGCAATTTCTTTGGGCGGCGATAGCGATACTATTGCATGTATGGCGGGAGGTATTGCTCAAGCCTATTATAAAAAAATACCAAAAAAAATTGTTATTAAGGTCAGAGAGCGGTTACCTAGTAATTTTCTCACAATCATAGACGAATTTAACGACCAATATAAGATTTAAATTAAAATTCAAAATCCAAACTGAATTTCCGTAATCTTTACTGGTCTGTTTTCACATAGAGACTTCATTGCTGCTTTCGCAACTACCACGGCCATCAGCCCATCCTTGCCATCTACCACGGGTTGTTTATCTTCTCTAAGACATTCGTAAAACGATACGATTTCATCTGTGTAAGATTGCATATAACGTTCAAGGAAGAAATAAGGAATCTTATCCATGGAGATATCCTTTTCATTATAGAATTTAACGTTGTTTGGTCTATCATTCTCTGCTATTGCAACCCCTTTTGACCCAAATACTTCAACTCGTTGATCATATCCGTATACTGCTTGTCTCGAGTTATCAATCATGGCCATTCCGCCGTTTTCATATCGAAGAACTACTGCGCAAGTATCTATATCATTTCCCTCAGATCCGATTTTCTCATCCACCAACACACCACCCATGGCATATACTTCCGTAACCTCTCCAGTTTGGGATCCTCCGAGATATCTAGCCATATCCCAATCATGGATTGTCATATCATTGAAGAGTCCACCACTAACCTTAATATAGTCTATAGGTGGTGGTGCAGGATCCCTCGAGGTAATCTTGACGATGTGAGGATCTCCAATCTCTCCTGATGCCACTAAATTACGGACTCTCTTAAAATTATGGTCAAAACGCCGGTTGAAACCTATTTGCAGTTTTACTTTATTCTCCTCGACAGTATCTAACACATTCTTAATTACTTTTACATCTGGATCTATTGGTTTCTCGCAAAAAATGTCTTTTCCTGCATTTGCGGCTTTTTCGATAAATTCTGCGTGTGTATCTGTTGAGGAACATATTAAGACTGCTTTTACATCTGGATTATCAAAAACATCTTGTGGATTGTCTGTTATTTTTTTAATCCTATGCAATTCGGCCCATTTTTTTAAAGAATCTATTGCTATATCGGCTACTATTTCTATCGAAAAATCTGGAATATTTTGCAAAATATTACTTATATGTAACTTTCCTATACGTCCCGCGCCGATGATGCCTATCGGAATATTTTTTTTCAACTTAAATCATCTCATTTCTAATGGATTAATTAATTCTTATAATTAATTTTAAACTTTAATATTTTTAATTATATTTTTCAGTATTCTTGTAGCTAAAAAGAGCATTCAGCTGTCATCTATTGTATCTTTGTTATTTTTTAACTGAATAGAGGAATTTCTTTTGTCTTATATCGATTTATTCTCTTGTTATACATTTGTTTCCATTTGATTAGAGATGCAAGGTAATTTCTCATGAGTTCAATATCTTGTTTAAATTGTGAATTTTTAGGAGAATTAGACAAGTTATTTTCCTTTTTCTGGAGTATTTCAAGACAGCGTTCAAATTGATTACGTGATAATTTGGAATTCAAATTCTTAACCACTGTCGGATAGATTTTCACATATTTCTTCATTATTTTCTTTAGTTTGTTGACTTTACTCCAAAATAAATCTATTTCATCGGATTTATAAGTTTTTTCCACGATCTTTTTAATAGCTGTACGTTTGTCCTTAGATTTTGTAATGCTATTAATTATTTTAAAGAATTCATTGATATCTGACTGGGAATAGTGCGGAATAAAGCGTTTTAAATAACATCCGAGAATTTTTGGGTCATTACGGGCTTCCAAACTGATTTCATAACAATAATAGTCATTACAGATTTCATGACCAGGAGGTAAATCCACATTGAATAATTTGTATAGACAAAATTTTCCAATATTCGTTTGAGCTTTACAATATAATCCTCCTTGTAAAGGGTGCATCGTATGTTCGCGACCGTTACAACATCCCCCACAATTTAATACACAATTATGGTGTCCATGAAATAGCAGATAATCCCTACGTTTCTCTAATCTAAAATGTGTAATAATAAAATCTTCTAATAAATGCTCAATTTGGGAAATAATTAAAGATAATTCTTCCCATCTGGATAATTGCGGAAATATGTCAGCATTTAATTGCTGTATAAACATAACAAAGTTGTTTTCCCCGATTATGATTCTTATCAAAGGTTTTAGGTGTTCATAATTACCAATCTTTTTGATATATTGAATCCCAATTTCTAACCAGTTTGAAGAATTGATCTCCTTTAAATCATATTTGTTATCTACGTTATAATATCTCAGATCTTTATCTTGTTGTTCCTTACGCAGTTTATCGATAATTTCTTTTATCTTATGCGATATAAATAGTTTTAATTCTGTCATCTTCTTTTTTGAGAGAATTGCTTTTAGAAAAAACCAAGAAAAATTTTGCATAATTGAAATTTCACAACTAAGTATTCATAGGATTTCCTTTTTTTTGAATTTAATTGAAAAGGCATACTAAATTTGCACATTCTATCTTATGTGATATAAGTTTTGTTAAACTATTTATTTATATAAATCATAGGTTATCTTAACAAAAAATAAAACGAATTAAGTGAAGATAAAAATGGTATCTTTTATTGGAAAATTTTTCTTGCATCGTTTTATCAACATCCTACCGAAATTATCTGATAAAAATCTTATTAAATTAGTAAAGTTTGCTGGTAGATTTGCTCCAGATACTCATAAAAAAATGATTGCGGGTGTCGAAAAAAGTATAAAAGATCAAACCCCCGTTGTATTATTTATAAAAAGATTGCTAATGGACGCAAACTCGAAATGCAAAAAGAAGATTTTGGATAACCTGATATTGAAAGGATTCTTGGAAAATCAAGAAATACGAAATGAACACAACTTATCCGATCGTCCAGATAATTTTGTGCCGATTGTTGTTTTAATTAGTCCTACAATGCGATGTAATCTACGTTGTAAAGGTTGTTATGCCGGAAAATATGGAAAAGAAGATGATTTACCCTATGAAGTCTTTGATAGAGTTGTAAGCGAGGGTGAGCAATTAGGAACGGCATTTTTCATTATACTTGGTGGTGAGCCTTTCTTATATAAAGATCTTATCAAAATCGCGAAGAAACACAAACATGCATATTTTCAAGTATATACGAACAGCACTATGTTAAATGAACAAATGGTAAAGAAGCTCGCTAAGGTCGGTAATATATTGCCTATTCTCTCATTAGAAGGTTATGAAGATTTAACTGATGACCGGAGAGGGAAGGGAATATATAAGAAAGTTATGGAAACTATGGATCGTCTTAAAAGACACGGAGTTCCATTTGGTTATAGTTGCACGGTAACGAAAATGAATGCAGAATTGATTATGAGTGATCCTTTCGTTGATTTTCTTATTGCAAAAGGTGGATATATTGGTTGGTATTTCTTAGCTATGCCAGTAGGTGCCAATCCGGATATGTCCTTGATGCCTACACCAGAACAACGTTTAGCAATGGTCGAGCGAGCGGAACACTTACGAGCAACGAGGCCATTCTTTTTCATAGATTTCTGGAATGATGCACCATATGTAGGTGGTTGTATTGCAGGAAAACACTACTGCCATATCACATCTCAAGGGGATGTCGAACCGTGTATTTTCACCCATTTTGCAATGGATAATATAAAAGAAAAATCGCTTCTTGAGTGTTTTAATTCCAAATATTTCCAGAAACTACGTTCATTGCAACCATATTGTGAAAATCATTTCTTACCATGCATGTGGATAGATCACCCTCACATAAGCCGTTCCGTTCACAAGGATCTACCAGTCCATCCTACTCATAAGGGAGCAGATGAAGTAATTCAAAATCCTGAATTAATGGCGGAAATTGATGAATATGCAGAACATGTAGGGTCAATCTATGATGAAGCTTGGGAAAAATGGAAGAGCACAAAGGAACTCAGTCCAACTTTACGAAAACTCAATCATTTGGATGAAAACGGTAAGAAAATAACTCAAGCAAATTCCTCTGAAGAGGAGAGTTCTGAGAAATCTGAGGTTCCAAAAGTGGAGAAGGATGTTTCAGTCTCGGCAAATTAGAAATAAGTATTAAAACCTAATTTTTTTTTATTTAATATAATACAAAGAATCTACAAAAATCGTTTAAAATTAAGTTTCTACTCATTAGAGAATTATAAAAGGTAATTACAATGGCAGAAGATTCCCAAAATGAAAATTGTGTAGATCCATTAGATATTAAAGTGCCAAGAGGTCCGAAGTTTGCATATGCATTTGCGTCTGGTTCTGTGGTGATGCTGATGATTGTTCTTAATTCTTGGACAAATATTTACTATACTGATGTTATTGGTGTCTCAGAAAATTCACTTGCTATAATTTGGCTTGTGTTTCTATCGTGGAATATGATAAATGATCCGCTTTTTGGCTATATTATGGATCGTACGAAGACTAAATGGGGTCGACGGATTCCATACATAATGATATTTTCTCCATTTTTAACTATATCATTTATTTTATTATGGACGCCTCCTTTAATTTCTGGAGACGGCGAGTTTTCAACGGTACTCTATTTTACTATTATGCTATTTGTTTTTGATGTATCTTTAACATTTATCCAGATTTCAAAGAGTTCGCTTTTTCCAGAAATATCAATGAATGAAGGACAACGGACGAGTTTGGCATTTACCGCTACAATGGTCACTTTACCTTGTATGGGTATCGCAATGATCTTACCAAACTTTTTCCATCCAGATCGACCAGGATGGGATGTAGTAAAGTCCGCTCTATATTATAAGGGATTTATGATTGGAGTCGGAATATTCACTTTATGTGCTTGGATATTTCTGATTCTAAAGGTAAAGGAACAACCAATCTTCTGCGAAGTTGATGAGCCTTTTAATCTAGGAACTGCTTTAAAAGAAACTTTTAAAAATAAGACTTTCCTCTATTTTTTGGCTTTCAATTTCCTATTGCAATTATGCATAGGTTTAATTCAACCAGGTCTTCCATATATTATAACTTGGGTTTTACGAAAACAAGGGCTTGTTCCAACTATAATAGGTGCATGCTGTACGCTAGGAATTATACCAGGTACGATTTATACTCTCAAAGTGAGTAAGAAAGAGGGGGTAAGGAAGCCATTTCTAACAACTGCCATTTGTTTGTGCTTTGGTGGGATATTTTATACATTTATTGATAATATATTTGGCATGATTGTAGGTTGGACAATGCTTGCATTTGCGCTACCTAATGCATATATTTTGTATGACGTTGCAATGGGAGAAATCATCGACGAAGATGAAATGAAAACTAAAATTCGCCGTGAAGCAACATATTACGGAATCAATAATTTTGCAATTAAGCCATGTATCTCAATTGGAATCGCGGTACTTAATTGGATATTAGCATTTACAAATTTTGATGAAACCTTAGAAGTACAGACGGACCTAACCGTTTTTGGCATGAAGTTTGCTGTATTTGGCATTCCAGGATTCTTAATGATATTTGGGATAATTTTAATGCGTAACTACCCAATTGATACAGAATACTTAAACAAGATAAAAAATGCAATAGCGGAATTACATCAAAATAAGATTCAGAAATTGGAAGAAATGAAAGCTAGAGGCGTAGCAATAGCAGAAAAAAGAGATCAATCTAACATTGAATCCAATGGTAAATCTAATGACAATAACAATCTTTAAATAAATAATGTCTTAAATAGAAATAAAATGCTACTTCAAATGGACTGCTATAAGTTTTTGAGGACAACCACTACTCAGAGATATGACTTAATTTTTGCAGATCCCCCCTATAATGATTGTATTGAAGAGGAATGGGACAACCAATGGGAAGATGACAACCAGTATCTTGATTGGTTAGAAAAACGAATAGAGGTATTTTCGAAATCGCTGACGGAAAGCGGGAATCTTATTATGTACTGCAAACGTCAATTCCATCATAAAATTAAGATAATTATGGACAAATATCTGATAGAACAGCGGTCAATTATTTGGGTAAGAAGACGAATGATGGATGTTACACGTGGTAAAACCTTAGCAAGTGGTTATGAACCCATATTATGGTATAGCAAAAGTGAAGATTATTATTTTAATTCTGAACAAGCAAAAGTACCACCCAAACAACATTTACAACATCGTAGTGAATATCAAAAGGGGGGTCGACTAGAAAAAGGTGTTGGGTTAACCGATGCTTGGACGGATATTTCTGCACTCCCTCATAATAGCAAGGAGAAAACAATTCATCCTACTCAGAAACCCTCAAAATTATCAAAACGGATTCTAAAAATCTTCTCGGAGAAAGGAAGTAGAGTCTTTATTCCGTTTGCAGGTAGCGGTAGTGAGATTCTTGCGTGTATTTTTTTGGATAGAACATGGGATGCAACTGAAATCAATCAAAATTATTGTAAGTTAATTAAATCAAGATTAAAAGAAGCCCAAAAAAGTATATTCTCATGGTTAGATAATGGAGAAGATAAAGGTTAAATGTTTAAATATTCTAACCTTTCCAATACATTTACCCAATTTCCATAATAAAATAGACTTATGCGTTCAATCGCCGATTTAGTTAATCTATCCATTATAAGATCCATATACAATCGTATTTTGTTTTCGGAAAATGTTTGATAGTGTCCTCTAACATTGACCCAATCCGTAATGCTTAATACAGGGATTATATTCTCGAGGGAACCTAGCTCTTCCTTAATACTCTTAGTAATACTTGAAACATAGTCCAATGTTTTAAGAATATTATTTGTTATATCTCCTTTGTCTTGCCAATAGATCATAGGATGAATAGTATTTATATACGGCGAGAATGCAGTATAATTTTGTCCCGACCAATAATATTCCGATGGTGGAAAACCGTAAAATCCTATTGGCACATTTGGATTTAAAGCATTTAATTCAGACAGGAAAGTTGTCAAAAGATTTGTTCTTGCAGGGTCGCTATTTGCATCACAATATCTTAAATAATCTAAGCGGATGCCATCAATATCATATGCTAAGATTTCCTCTATGATCGAGAGTTCATATGCTCTTGCCTCCTCATATTGTGGATCTATAAAATATGTAGCATCGCCTGTTCCCTCTA
Organism: Promethearchaeota archaeon; assembly: GCA_014729055.1. Classification (GTDB taxonomy): domain Archaea; phylum Asgardarchaeota; class Lokiarchaeia; order Sigyniarchaeales; family Promethearchaeaceae; genus WJKO01. Next base: position 11,813 of record WJKO01000460.1, read on the forward strand.
GTGCCCAAGATGAATTATAAGTTCTGGCGGTGAAATCGCGGAAAAGCGGAATCCAAGCGTAGATTTCTAAATCTAAATCATGAGCACATGAGAGTACCGAATTAAGTATATCATAATTAATATCAGGAAGTGCAAAATCATATTCGCTTTCGTTATAATAGAGACTTCCAGAAGCGATTGGGTTGTCTGATAAATCAGATTCATCAAGTGCATCTTCATCTTGTTTTACTAACAACGAAACTCGTGAGATTCCTGTTTCTTTAATACTATGCATGAAGTCCGATACTTCATCATCGCTGCTGAAATCAAAATTAGTTGGGGCACGAATAATAATTTCCGAAATAACAGGTTTTTCTAAAAAATAATTAATTTTAAAATAGAAATAAAATATGGGAATAAAGACACCTAAAATTATCAAACCGATAATTATAATTGTCTTTTTATATCTTGGTTGACGTTTCTTGCCTCGATCTTGATTCAACATAAAGATTTTAACCTAATATTTATAATATCTTATAATTAAAAAACTAGACTTGCGAGTTGGATATAATGAGACTTCCCGAAGAAAACCATAAGAATGAACAGTATTTCTTTACTAAGGCAACCCAAGATAATATTATCGAGATATGTAGCAATCTGAGAAATATTGCGTTTTTGTGTTGTCCTTCGTTGTCTTTAAGACACGAACTAAGTTCTCGGGAAGATATTAAGTTTTTTGATATAGATGCAAGATTCAATTCAATAGAATATTTTGATATTTCTAACCCAAAATACGTGGGAGAATTTGATTTAGTGGTTATAGATCCTCCATTTTTCAATTTATCGCTTAAAAAGATGAGAAAAGCCATTCTCTCTTTGTTAAATTATAACTTCCAAAAGAAATTGTTAATTACATACTTAATTAGGCGAGAAAAGGTATTATTAAGAGTATTTACGGGTTTTGATTTAAAATTGACCGGTTATGCTGAATATAATAACGTGGATCGCTCTGTGAGAAACAAAATCGGAATCTATCGCAACTTTTAATTGATTCTTGATTTCAGAAAAAAATAGTATTATATTTTTATTGACGTTCCGTCAAAATAACGCAATATCTTCCGTTAGATTGCCGAAATCGTTACAATAGGCTAGTATATATAGTTTTATCGTGCTGTTTACGCGTAGATTAAGCTTTAATTTATCATACACGTTCGGGTTTTAAAGTTATTGGACACCTTGAACGGATTATAAAATTATTTAAGGATTTCAACGAAAAATAACATGTCGTAAAAACATCAATCGCGTGGTTATAATGGAACAAAATAAAAAGGTGGAAACATCGGTTGTTTTGAATAAATGTGAATCTTGCGGACTTCCTACTGCCGAGG
>WJKO01000461.1 GCA_014729055.1 Promethearchaeota archaeon
AAATGGTAGTTGGCGATGTCGATTGGACATTTTCTACATGTCAACCCGCAAAAAAGGGAATTTTTAAGACAACATTAATTGACTCGCTTCCATATTTGCGCTAATTTGCATTTATATTTTCTAAACTATGAAGTTAAATATCGATATGCAGTCAAGAGATAGAATTTTGTTGCGTTAGATAGACTCTCAATATCTGCATATTCGTTTGCATCATGAAAATTGCCCCCGCTTGGTCCAAAAACAAATATATTATCCATACCTGCTTCTCTCATATTTCCTGCATCAGTAAATCCACTTGAAAAGAAATATATCGGTGCAACTTCATAAACCGCGGAAAAGCAATTGAAAATAAACTCTCCGTGATTCACGTTTGGATCCTCATATGAGCCTTGACCGATAGTAAGTATCTCCAATTTTACATCAATCGGTCGTTGTGATATTTTTTCATTCTGATCTTGTGGATTCTCGTATTCTTCCGGCAATTGAATTCGATAATTCAGTTTTGCACAGTATTCTGCGATTTTTGTCAAGAGATCTTGCGTATTTATACCGGGTAGAACTCTAAAATCAACTTCAAGTTCACATTGATCAGGTATAACATTGACTTTCGTTCCGGCAGATATTTTGTCAAAACTAAAGGTAGAATGAAACAATGAACTTAGACTCATCCCGTCATCATCAAGCGGATCCCGCATTGTGTCAACCGTCTTAAATAACTTAAATAGATCCAATAATTTATAGCGCTTTAATATCGTTTTAATCATATCTAATTTACCCAATGGCGCTTCACCTTTCGGCATCTTCAATTTTCGTTTTGACATTGACATAAATCTTGTAGCTTTATTCAATGCGTTACTTTTCGCTTTGGGCATACTGCCGTGTCCAGCAACTCCGTAAAACGTGAACTTCAACCATTGTGGACCTTTTTCTCCGACGCCAAATCCGGGGCTTTCTAAAGGAGAGACTGCACTTGATTCGGAAATGATTGTGATATCTGAGTTTACGACGTTTAGATGATTCTTAACCATATAGAGAGAACCATAACGTCCGTGAGTTTCTTCATCTGGCGTCAACCACAGTTGAAGGTCTCCTTTGGGTGTAATTTTATTATTTTTCATTATATCCTTTAGGATCTTCATTGCCATAATCTGGCAAGATACTCCTGATTTCATATCACATGCACCACGCCCGTATAATTTATTCCCTTGGATAGTTCCACCCAAGGGCGCAATCCCTTCCGCCCATCTTTCTTCATTAAAGGGTACTGTGTCTAAATGCCCATTAAATTGAATCTTTTTGGTCTTTATTCTTAAGTTCTTATCTGTATCATCTTTATTTTCGAATAAGTTTGCAACGAGATTCAAATAATAAGGTTCCTCTACCTTTGCTTCAAAAGGAAACTCAACTTTATATAATTCCGTCTTTATATCGGAGTTTGCTAAATAATTTTCCACAAAACGCATGATTTTGTTTTTATCTGCATATACTTTTTCGCTATAATTACGTGAATCGATTTTTACCAGATCTTGTAGAAGTTTTGTGAGGGCTTGCTTTCGTTTGTCCACTTCACTAAGCAGTTGCTTCTCAATTTCATTAAGCGGGACTGGCGGATCGATTTTTTTCTCATGAATCATTTTAATCTCATCTCTCTTGTTAGCTATTGAAGTTGATTTTAGAAAAATCTTGTCGTAGCTAAGAGAATTATTTTCATTTTCAAAGATATGCAATCTATGTTGATTTACAAGATAGAGATTAAAAATTTAAAAATCTTGTTTTAAATTAGTAAATAATTTATTTCCGAAACGAATTTAATTATAGAAATCGAAATATAAATGAGATACAATTAAAAATTGCTAAATCTATTAATAATTAAAAAATTGATGAATTAATTTTTTCTATTGAGATGATTTTGTATCATGAAAAAAATAGGAATAGTTTATGATGATATTTTCGCTGAACATCATACCCAAGGTTGGTTTAGTCACCCCGAGTGTAAGGAAAGAGTGTTACATACAATTGATGTCTTGAAAGAGCATGAAATGTATGGAAAAGATCATGCAGAAAATTATGTTCCGATCATGCCGCGTGATGCTACTTTCGAAGAATTAAATTGGTGCCATGAACAAGCCTTGATAGAGTGGGTCAAAGATGCTGTCAGCAAGTCTAGCGAGAAAAGATTAGAACATATGGATGGAGATACACCGGTTAGTCCTCAGAGTCTAAATGCGGCCTTGCAAGCTGCAGGAGGAAACTTCGAAGCTATCGATAAAATAATGGAGGGAAAAATTAATAGAGCATTTGTATTATGCCGCCCACCCGGTCATCATGCAAATAAGGGTAGATCGCGTGGATTCTGTCTTTTTAATAATATTATACTTGCAACCCATTATCTAACGCGAAAAAAAGGAATAAAAAAAGTGGCTATCTTTGATTTTGATGTTCATGCAGGCAACGGTTCAGAAGACCTTATATGGCGAGGGATTCCCGAAGGAGAAGTTCTTTTTATTTCAAGTCATCAAGATCCCCGGGCATTTTATCCTTTTGAATGTCACGCAGATGAAATAGGGGATGGAGCCCAAAAAGGTAAAATCGTAAATATCACCTATGCACCGGGTTCAGGAGATCAATGCATTAATTTAGCATTAGACGAGATCGTATCACCCTTATTTAGGGAATTCAAGCCGGAATTCATATTAATTTCGGCAGGATTCGATGCACACCATACAGATCCAATCGGAGGACTAGGATTTACCGATCAGAGCTATGGAAATATGATAAATAAGTTGTCACCAATTGCGGATGAATTTGCTTCCGGCCGGATGGCGGCTACGTTGGAAGGAGGATACAATATAGATTCAATTGCGAGATCTATCTCAAATGTAATCAGCACAATGTCAACCGGAAAACTCATTGAGGATGAAGACGAGTTTCAAGAGAAAAGTGATAGAGTCGAATATACCGAAAATGTGCTTATTCCAAAAATACAAGGGTTCATTGCACCATACTGGAAGTCAATCTAATTGAAATTAAAATGATTTGCCTTGGTTGCTTCTTTTACTTCTTTTGTATTTTTGTATGTTTTTTTTCTTTTGACTTTATTCTGCTTTTTATTCTGGTTCTACTTTTAGTCATTAGATATATATATAAGAAATTCATTTTTAGTACTCGTTTTTCTGAGTTATGAAAAACCTTTATAGCCATCACTAGGTGAAAAAATTGATCAAGACTGCCAATAACAGCACGAATAATGTAAGAAACACAGCGGCGTGGGCAGTCGTGGTCATGTACCTCTAATTATTTAGATGATGTAGACGCCTTAAGCCTATATTTGCGTTTCACCTATTATGCTGGCAGTTACTTGATTATGGTTTTGACGTCTTTCATTTAATAAGCAACAATAGATGACAGAGAACATGGAGTAAAAATATTTATGACGGGATTTTTAAAAGTTAAAATTGTTTAGAATCGGCTCTCAGCCTTATAGTGGATATTAGGCACACGATAGATCTGTTCTGGTTGATGATAACGCTTAAATACTTGTCTCTCTTTTATTAAATTAATATATCAGATTAATAGTAAATTAAGGAATATTCATTTCAGAAAATAAAAATAAATAATATAGCAGGTTGGGATTAAGATAATGTTTATGTTATTCATAATGCACACGCGGTCCAAGGTCAGCTTCGTGAGCCCTGTCACAGCCAAAGCGACGTCTTTTAGAGATGTATAAGCGAGGATAGGCGTATTGTTAAGATTCTTTCATATATAATCCCATTGACTATCACAAAAGCGTTTATTTTTATTTGTCTAACTAAATCGCTTTTCTTCTCGATTAACTCACAATAAATTATATATTTCTAATGGGCGCGTAACTCAATTGGAAGAGTAACGGATTTGCTATCCGAGTTGTGTGGGTTCAAGTCCTGCCGTGTCCACCACCAAACATATTAAAAATATTATAAATTAGCAAATAAGGGCTTGTAGCTCAACAGGAAGAGCACGGGATTAGCAATCCCGAAGATGTCGGTTCAAATCCGTCCTCGTCCACCTAAAGAATGCTGAAAAAGGCAATGTGGCCTAAATGGATAAGGCTTTTGATTTGTAATCAAAATAATGCGAGTTCAATTCTCGTCATTGCCTTTTATGAAGTCTTGGAAACAATCAACCTAATATGGAAGTGTCGCATAGCCCGGCATTGCACCACTTTTACAGGGTGAGGATCGGTAGTTCAAATCTACTCACTTCCACCATAAAGAAAATATAAAAAAACAGATATAAAAAATCAAATGAGGGAATGTAATTCAACGTCAGAAATTCGGCGCCCAAACCCGAATATATAGGTTAAACTCCTGTCATTCCCACCATTTTAATCCTTTAGAATAAGAAAAAAAAGCGGTATGGTGTAACGACCAGCACGTTGGCCTCATAATCCAAAGGTGAGAGTTAAATTCTCTCTACCGCGACCAAGCTCGCAATGAATGTACTAAAATCTGTCAGCTGGAGAAATATAATATAAAAATATAGCTATAATTAATAGAAAAAAAATAGGAAAAAGGATCTAATCCTTTTGGTTTTCAAATATAAACTCATTATTCTTTACTTTGACAATAATTTTATCGCCTTCTTTAATCTTGCCGTCTAATAACCCAGTTGCTATGGGATCTTGTAATTCCTTTTGTATTACTCTATTAAGCGGACGTGCTCCGAAATTGGGATCAAATCCTTGATCTGCGAGCTTTTCCTTTGCACCATCAGTCAATTCTATATACAAGCTTTTCTCCTCTAATACTTCATTTAATTCTCTCAATTGAATGTCAACAATCTTTTTAATTTGCTCTTTGCCTAAGAAGTTGAATATAATGACATCATCAATACGATTGAGAAATTCAGGTCTGAAATGTTGCTTTAATCTCTCTTTTACTTGTAGAGTGGTAGTTTCATCCATTTTTCCTTGTTTATCTACTATTAAATCAGACCCTATGTTACTCGTCATAATAAGCACTGTATTTTTAAAGTCAACGGTTCTTCCCTTACCATCAGTGAGACGACCATCATCAAGTATTTGAAGTAAGACATTGAAGACATCATGATGTGCTTTTTCAATTTCATCAAATAGAATAACCGAATATGGCTTTCGTCTAACGGCTTCTGTTAAATATCCGCCTTGATCATACCCAACATATCCGGGAGGCGCTCCAATAAGCCGTGCAACGCTGTGTTTTTCCATGAATTCCGACATATCTATTCGGGTTAATGCCTTTTCAGTGTCAAAAAGGAATTCTGCAAGTGCTTTAGCGAGTTCAGTTTTTCCGACACCAGTAGGACCCATGAAAATGAAAGACCCAATTGGTCGGTTTGGATCTTGTATTCCAGAACGAGCCCGGCGTATAGCGTTAGAAATTACGGATAATGCATGATCTTGCCCAACTATTCTTTGTCTAAGACGCTCTTCCATATTTAATAATTTCTTTCTCTCTGCTTCTAATAACCTATTAACAGGAATTCCCGTCCATTGTGCTACAATTTTTGCAATATCTTCTGCTTCTACTGCTTGACGCAGCATTCTATGATCTTTCTGTTCTTTTTTAATTTTTTCGGTTAACTCCTTTTTTTCACGCTTTAATTTTATTCTGACTCCGTATTTTAGCTCTGCAGCTCTGTCTAAGTCGCCCCTTCGTGTTGCTTTTTCCTCTTCTGTTCTTGTTTCCTCAATTTTTTTATTTATTTCGGACAATCTACCGATCAATTCTTTCTCTTTTTGCCATTTTTTCTCCATTTCGTCATATTTTTCTTGCAATTTTTTAATCTGTTCATCTAAATACTCTCTATGTGCAACGGCTGCTTCATCTTTTTCTTTTTCTAAAGCTTGTCGCTCAATCTGGAGTTGTGTCATTTTTCGTTTAATTTCGTCCAATTCTAACGGCATAGAGTCCAATTCCATGCGTAAACGGCTTGATGCTTCGTCAATTAAGTCTATCGCTTTATCCGGTAAAAAGCGATCGGTTATATATCTGTTTGATAAGGTAGCAGCAGCAATCAATGCGCTATCTTTGATATTAATCCCATGATATCCTTCATATCGCTCCTTTAGACCACGTAAGATTGCAATTGTATGTTCTACCGAGGGTTCATTTACCATAATTGGCTGGAATCTTCGAGTTAACGCTGCATCTTTCTCTATATGTTTTCGGTATTCTTGCACTGTGGTCGCTCCGATTGCCCTGAGTTCGCCCCTCGCAAGAGCGGGTTTTAACATGTTAGATGCATCCATAGCGCCTTCTGCGGCACCTGCACCAACAAGCGTATGAAGCTCATCGATGAATAGCATATATTTATCAGGATTCCGTTTAAGTTCCTTTAATATGGCTTTTAATCGATCTTCAAACTCTCCCCTATATTTCGTACCTGCAATCAAGCTTCCAAGATCTAAATTTAGTAATGTCTTATTTTTCAATAGATCGGGAACATCTCCGTTGATAATTCGTTGTGCTAACCCTTCAACAATAGCAGTCTTACCTACTCCAGCATCACCTATTAAAACAGGATTATTTTTCGTGCGGCGGGATAATATTGTTATGACTCGTCGAATTTCTTCATCTCTACCTATGACGGGATCTAATTTTCCTTGTCTAGCGAGATCGTTTAAATTTCGAGTGTATTTATCGAGAGCTTGATATTTACCCTCTGGATTCTGGCTATCCACTGTGTTTCCCCCGCGAATTGTTGCAATTGCACGCAGTAAATCGTCTTTTTTGACACCTTGTTTCTTTAAATAAGCGGATGCAGGTGTTTTGGGACCTTCAACTAATGCGATGAAGATATGTTCAATACTGAGATATGAATCCCCTAATTCATTCATTTCGTTGAATCCCGTTTCTACTAATTTTCTTAAATCGTCAGATATGTATGGTTCACTTTGTCCCGATTTTAATTTCGGGAATGAATCAACTTCTTCGATTAATAAGTTTTTATATAACTGGGGATTGACGCCCACTTTTTCAAGAATAGCGGTTCCTATACTCTCAGGTATATTTAGAATTTGAAATATGAAATGTTCTACCTCAATGGTGGAGTTTTGATGATCCACAGCCATATTTTTTGCTTTATATAATGCTTCTTGCAATTTTAAAGTGAATCTGTTAACATCCATTATTTTTCATTTCTCCTCTTTTCTTTGTATTTTCTTGACTTTGAATTATTCTATAATTTTCGTACTATTCTATAATGTATAGAATGAATTCAAGTTAATAAAGTTAACTAAAGGTTAACATATCAACTAAATAACATTTATAAAGAAAATGGTTTTGACAAAAATGTTTAAATAAAAAAATGACATTAATATCGCTATGGATGTTTATAAACTTCCGAACCTAAAAAGTGCGGTATTGTTTGATGTGGGCGCGATGGATCCAAAAAGTAACCCTATCGTATTCCGGCGATATGTTTTAGGTTTCGAGAATTTTATCCACAACAATAATGTCAAAAAAGCATATATCAGAATGCCGGAGCATTCAAACATTAAGAAAACCAATTTCAGAATGAAATTAAGTTACCAACCCGTGTCATCCATATTATCAGAAATATTGGGCAGAAAAATTAAGTTGCTGGTAGTTTTTGGTCATGTAGAACAAATCTTACAAATTACAAAAGATCATAAAATAAAGAGAAAAATCATTGTTACTGATGATGATTTAAGTCGATTTAATCTGAAATTTATTAAAGATGATACTCGAATTATTCCAAGTAGAATACTTTATTATTTGTACGATGCTTTCTGGTGGCGGGTAACTCCTTTTGAGATGATTGAAGAAAGGTTTTTGCAAGTCGCAAAATTACCAGATAAATCTCTTAATGAATTCAGTATAATGGGGCAACAAGCGTTAAAATGTATAAAGACAAATTTACCTGATGAAGCATTGGAAATTCTTACAAATGAAATGCGTCTTTATCCCGATCAATTAGAAATTCAACTTGGTCTTGTTGGCTATTATGGACACGAACTTCAAACTCATAGTATAGATAAGGATGGAAAAAACTTCACAGATAAAGCGGTCGAAACCTTGCTTAGAATGAATTCGCTTTTTAGTTCAAAGTCAATAATAAATAAGCAGAATGAAGATTACTTATCAATAATTCGACAGAAAATGTATCTCATAATGGGGATGTTACTTCCTTACTTTAACGAACATCAACTTTCGGAATTGGGCTCTAATTTTGATTTTCCAGATCATTAACAAGAAAAAAAGGAAATTTAATTTCAGTTTTCCAATATCCAGACTGCCATTTCCCCAGCGATTCGATTAGCCCATGTGTAATAAGGTATTGCCACGAATTCAATTTCTTTATATTCCGCCGATCGATTGCTGTATAGACTTTCTTGCCAATCTTCATGTTGATACCTGACGCCGGTTCCTTTTATGATATTTACCCCGCCTAAGAAGTCTGCTCTAAATTCTGATTTCAATTTACTATCATGCGGGATTCGAATTCCTTCAATAAACGATCCATTATCTGGTTCTTCAAGACAATATACAATGGGTCCTTTCTGCAAGGCAATACGTCCTAAATCTTGAATTATATTCGGATGAGCATAAATTCGTTCAATCGGCATTTCTAAATTCATATTAATCGTATCATTTTGATTCCAATGTCTATCCAGCTTAATGTATCCAGATTTTTCAAGATGCAATTTTTGAGTTACATCCGATCCATTAACCGAAATTTTATAACTTCTACACCATTCGGGAATTCTGAGATAAATAACGAGATGGAGGTCCTCAATATCAGGATTTATTTTGAATTCAATGTTTTCTTTCCAAGGATATTCTGTTGATAATTTGATCTTGACATTGCGATCTTGTATATTGCTATGAAAATTGAGTTCATTACTAAGGTTATGTTTATGTGATCAAACTTGATCAACCTGAACCTTTACAGGTTATGATCATATAGGAAAAAAGAGTATTTAAATCTTACGGCAAATCTTTATACTCTGGTTGCCACTATAAGCCCAAAACCCACTAAACACCT
>WJKO01000462.1 GCA_014729055.1 Promethearchaeota archaeon
ACACAACATGACTTTATTTTAATGAATGGAAAAATATTTTATACATAAATAAACCAAATATATCCTCATATTATACCATTAGAGATAAAGGCTTAATAGAAGAAAATGGAATTAGTGAGGGAATATGGGGCTTTGACGATATAAATACAACTAAAGGGTTGTACAATGATTTAAATTATACTTTTACCAACCCAGGTAGTCATATTATCTTAGTAGGTGGTATCTATAACGATGATATTATTTATGATGGAAGATCATTTTTAGAGGTATATGTCAATCATCCTCCAAAACCAAACCTAAAAGTTTACAGAGAGGTTAACACCACTTTAACAATTGCTGGAAGAAAAGAGAACAGAGTAAAGGCTGAGATATATGAAAACGGATTCTTAAAAGATGTATTGGAAGTAATTAGAACCCCTGGAAAACCGAACACGGATGAGATCACACTCCAGATTTTTGATAATAAAAATTATACCGTGGAACTTATCTACAACGCTACTCACAGAGGAGCTAACCCCACATGGTTAAACTTTGAATCAAGAACAGACATGTTTGAGATAAAGGAAACATTCAAAACCAAAGACGGTTTCGACCAATTGATATCATACGTTTTAGATGATGACTTGGATAAAGTGCTTTCAGAGGACTGGTCATACCACTTTTCAGCAGAAGGGAGTTATGACCTTGATGGAGATATAGTATCTTATGAATGGGATTTCGGAGATGGATCAAAAGGTAATGGACCATTTGTCATTCATGAATATCCTTCTGAAGGAGAATATATAATATGCCTGACGGTGACTGATGATGACGGTGTGGAATCATCCGTTGAATATTTACTTACTGTTTCAAAAAATGAAAGTTGATTTATTTAAATTAATTTGATTTATCAACATAAATAACATCGTCTAATAAAGATTATTTATCTATCTGCCGGTACATCAATCGGATTAATATTCTATATTCCAATCAACAGTAAAATCAGCAGAGTTGTATACCCAGTAACCTTCTCCCTCCTTCATAGTATAAGTACTCAAGTCATAGATATATTCAATATTGTATTCTCTAGAAGCGTTGAATACCCCTATCTTTGTCACTTCTAATGAAAATAAATCCTCAGCTATTCGGTCGTTATCTGAAGGATATCCCACCATGTTCCATCCCTTTTCCAATTTAATTGTTGTCTGATATACTGCCACACCATCGATATCTAGTGTATCGTTTGAGGTCATATGTATCCATATGCCCATAGAAGTATCATAATTATCCAATGAGTTAAAATGATCAGATCTAGTGGGTACATAGGTTTCCCATTCACTGAAATGATCTGAAGGTTCATATCTCCTATATATTAATTGGACATCATCTGCATTCCATCCACAATACGTATCAGCACTATCGGTTGTTCCCATACCGAAAGCGAATTGAAAGTTCGAATTCCCGTCGGCATACATTGATACGTCATGTTCAACCAGTTTCCAAGAATCATCGGATAAAGATGATCCAGGGTTCGACCAGATCTGTTGCCAATTCGCTCCATCATATGCATAAATATAAGCAAAATCCTCTACATTACTTTCTACCCCCAACCATCTATTGAACCTTAGCTTAATGTCTGTATGTTCGGTCAAATCTATAGTCGGAGAAACAGCCCAGTATGTTTCCGATAGTGAATTTTCGTAGTCCCCTGGATATGCACCGGTTCCACTCAGGTCATATCCAATTATTTTACTACCGGATACAGCGTTATTTGGATCGGGATTTCCGTTGGTACCACCTAAACCGTTCGGTTCTCCCCATTCCCATTCCCCACCGGTAAAAGTCCAACCTTTATCACTTTCAAAATCATCTTCCCAAACAGTGTGTACTACTGTGTTGTAAGGATTGTTATAGTATAGTACTTTATCATAACTTCCATCGATATCCGAGAGAAATTCGTTTATATTTTTATTCCTCGGAGCTAATCTAGATGAAATAAAATTCCATCCATCATTCTCGGAAGTTATATTAAGATCAATATTGAAATATTCATGAAAAGTAGGAAACATCAAAGGATAGTTATCTGTATTCGGTCCATCATTAATGATATATGGAATATCACCGATACCGTCACTACCAGGTTGGTCCTGGTTAGGACCGGAATAATTATCATAACCTTTATAATCATGCCAGTAGTTGCCTCCAACAGGATATGAATAATTCCATTGATTTATTCCATAAAAATCAGAAGATTGATGGGTATTATTTATAAAATTATTGTGATATATCAGATTATTATTCGTTTCTGATGCGAAGTAGAGCGCCTCATAATTGTGAATTATTGTGTTATTAAATAATGTGTTATTGGTCGAAACCGCTGTATTAATACCCAAATCATTAAATGAAAATGAGTTGTTACTAATATAATTATAGTTAGATCCATTATTATATGTACCATCTGATTCAATCCCTACACTGTTCTTGGATACATTATTGTTTTCAATAGTATTATCATTTGAATCATAAATACCGATTCCGTCAAAATTTGACGATGATATATTGTTAAATCTAATTTTTATATTAATAGAATCCTTCAAATACATACCCACACTATTTAAAGTAATATCGTTATTTAAAATAGTGCCCCGTGTATTATTATTTAAATAAATTCCCTGATCTGTAGAATTATATAGATAGCAGTTTTTCACAACGAAATAATCGGTAGTGTTACCTACGTATATACAACACACCTGTCCGCCATC
>WJKO01000463.1 GCA_014729055.1 Promethearchaeota archaeon
ATTCTGACTTTTAACAACCTTAAAACAATTGGTATTAAGATTATTGCAAAGCAAACAATAAATAAGGCAAGATGATTGAGTAAAAACGTTTGAATCTCTTGATTGATCAGCCCATATCTAATATAAAATGAATTAACGATTAATGCTATCCCGATTATCAATATTAATTCTATTAAAAGCAAAGGAATTAAGAAATGAAGACAATTATTTTTCATATTCAAATATATTATAGCATTAAATTAAAATTAAATTATAATTAAATTAAAATTAGTTTATCAATCAAATGATTCTTATTTGGGAAAAAAGATCTTGCATAAGGGGGCTGAACAATGTTAATATTAACTTATTTTCATCCAATAATTGGACCTGATATTCTTTTAGTAGCGCCCCATAATCTGCTTGAAACAATAAATCCTGATTTCATAGAAGAAATAAAGAACTACTTCGATACGGCTGAACCAGGTTTTTTTACTCATTCTGCTCAAAGTGGGAATTTTAAAACAGCAAATTATTTTTTTACCGTGAAATCTGGATGGGCACGGGGCAGAGAAGAAATGGCCTTAATTACTAAGGTAATAACAGAAGCGGATCCAAATCTGGATGCCTATAAGAATCAATTTGTCAAGTTTATTAGCAAAATAAAGAAAGAAATAAAAGAATTATATAAAGTCTTCTATTTTCGTAGCCCTCCAGAGGATGACCGAGATCAGATTAAATCTCTGGTCTCAGTGCTCCGTGATTATTTTTACGACCTTCATAATGAATTTTCATTGATAAAAATCAGGACATACGGAATTATGACACCGTTAGCATTTTTTAAAGAACAAAAGGCGCTTCATATCCCCTCTAGATTCATTAACGATTTTAAAACAACTAATAGTTCCAATAATCAAAATAATGTATTCACCGTCTTTCAATTCAGAGAAGGGCGAATGAGGATAGAGATGATACCTGTTGAATGTGATGGTGTCGTTAAAATCACTCTCTTCTTTAAAGATGTTTTAAATCCCGAAGTAATTCAAGAAGTCGGTAAAATATTTGCGAGGTATAAACTACCTCTGATTTACACATCGGGGATCTGTGCGTCAGATCAAGGAAAATGTATTTATGAGGTGTATTTAGACTCTACTTATGCACCTGATCGAAAAATATTATTTAAAGAATTGATGGAAATCGAAAAAGTTGATGAAGTAAAAATCCTATGGATTGATTAAAAAATCATTAAAAATGAGAAACTATAAAAGTTTTAAGAAGAAAAATAAGACATTGTAGTTTAGGAATAAATAAGCACGCAATAAAAAATAACAGAAAATTCGGGGGTTATGAATATTTCTGATCAAAATCGTAAGATCTATAAGTTTAAAGTGACATTATTCGGTGCTGGGAATGTTGGAAAGACAAGTTTGATATTAAGATTTATCAAAGAAAGTTTTTCTGATGATTTAAAGAAGACTATTGGAACTAATTTCCTTATCAAAGATGTAGATGTAGGGGATGTAAATGTTCGATTATTGGTTTGGGATATAGGTGGGCAATCGAGTTTTTCGTCGATGAGGTCTGTTTATTTCAAAGGCAGTAACGCTTGTATAGGTGTCTATGACATTACTTCACCAGAAAGCTTATTGAAGATACCTGGTTGGTTAAGCAGTATTAAGAAATCTGTTGGCAGTATACCTATGATTCTCTTGGGCAATAAATATGATTTAGCACCCGAACAACAGCGAGTGGATGAGAAGGATGCATTAGACTTATCCGAGCGTCTAGATTGTACTCATCAATATACTTCTGCAAAATCTGGTGATGGTGTAGAAGAAGCATTTATGGAAATTGCAACGAAATGTTTGAATATTGCCCGTCAATATGAGCATGAAGATTAATCTTTAATCACATGCTTCGTTCTATTTTATTCTTTCTTAGTATAAGTAGTTTAATTAATTAATTATTTAATTATTAATTATTAATTAGTTTTATATCATAATCTTCCAAGAAGTAAGTGATTAGAAGTGAAAGTAATTCATATTGCAAAGGAAACAGTTGGAGAAGCGTGGGCAACTGCGGTATTGGAAGTGTTCTTTTTTGGAGAAGAAATTAAAACAGAATATGATGCACCTAATGATTTTCCTTCGAAGGATGCAACCTCTCTGATTCATATTACCGAACCTTATTCTAAACCGCTAAGAGGTTATAAAGTCCCAATCTACGCTCATATGGGGGATCTATACGCAACTGAGAGTATTAAAGGCAATTATTTAGAGGAAATTGTAGATGGAATTCACGATCACGAAATTGGTACGGGACCTTCATTTCCATATACCTATCATGACCGCATTGTCAATTATCGTTGGAAATCGACAGAGGATGGATTGAAGAAAGATGAGCTCGCAGAACCTGTGAACCAATTGCAATATATCATCGATAAACTGAAAAAAAATGGTTTTTCCCGCCGAGCTCAAGCAGTTACTTGGAGAGCACATACGGATCCTGGATCTGTTGATCCGCCGTGCTTGCAGAGATTATGGGCTCGTATTATACAAGGGAAATTAGTCTTTGAAACCACATGGAGAAGTCGTGATTTATTCAAAGCATGGGGGGCAAACGTGAATGGAATGCTTGCTTGGGCAAAAATTGTAGCTGATGCTCTGAATGTTGAGGTTGATTGTTATGTGGATTTTTGTAATTCTTTACATATCTATGGGAAAAAAAAGGTATTCATTGAAGTAGTTGATTTCATAGAGAGGTTGATGAAGCGCCAAGCCCGGAAGTTTGATAAAAAATATGCTGATGCTTTTGAAGACTTTAAAACCACAAAGTTTTATGAGTTGTATAAAAAACGAAGCGATATCAAGAAACAAATAGCACGGCTTGACGACTCTAAAGAAACTGAACGAGAAAAACTATTAGAAGAATCAAATGAGATCTTCGAGAAAATTCAAGAATTGAAGGAATTATGAAATAAACGATCAGAAAATTCTGACTTTTTTTTACATAATGAATGAACGGAAGATATAACTAGTTATTTCTACTAATTTACATACAATGCAAGTCTATGGACC
>WJKO01000464.1 GCA_014729055.1 Promethearchaeota archaeon
AACCCCAGTTGTCTCGTTTAAAGAAATCCCGATAGAATCCGACGATCATACGCTTAAGATTATTTCATTGCCAAATCCAGGGATCGATGACTATGAGATTCCTTATCGAACGGGTTACTTAATTCAGAATAGTAACGACATTGGTGTATTCCATCCGGGAGATGCCCATAGTATCGGACCATGGGATGAATTCAAGAATCTGGTAACAGATCTCGTCATGTGGGCACCTAAGCGAAAAAGAAGTATAATCGAATACTTCAAGGAAACTAACAAGTTAAAGCGAATCTGGTGGATTCACTGGGAGCGTTTTGAACCAGGTACATTTACTTGTAATCAAGACGTGGAAGATATACGAGGAGAATTGGCAGAACTCGAAAATGAAGGTATCTCACAGAACATTATTTCCTATGGACACTGGATCGAAGTATTAAGAAAACAGAAAATGTATAAAAACGGAAAGAATAAATAACAAATAAAGCAGATAATGAGTAAAATGAGACATTTTATAACGGATCCAGAATGGGATAAATTTTATTATTATTCCCGGCAAATAAAAGGGCAAAAAAAGATAGAAATAAGCTAAACAAAAAATAGCTGGTGGAATAAGATGGAATGTTCGGAACTTATAGAAAATAATGTCCTAACAATTGAGAATAGTAAGAAAGAAAAATTAATAACTGAAAAAAGGAAGCGGGGAGAGATTACAAGCGTAAACGACCCCACGATTTCAATAATTGATGTGCGTATATATGCCATGAACAAGGGAGGAAAATGCAAGGATGTAGAATATACGGATCCTGACGCGCCCATGCATTGGGAATGTGCAGAAGGACATTCGTGGACAGCGCCGCTCCGCACTATAATCAAAAATCACCGCGACAGCAGTCAAAGACCATGGTGCCCGATCTGCACAACAACAATAAAAAAAATAAACCCGCCCAAACACCATAAACGTACGGATCCGTATAATGGGAAAGATATGCTTGCGGAGATGCAAAAGTTGGCTGCATTACACGGCGGTAAATGTCTTTCAGCGGAATATATCAACATGAAAACCAAACTGCTCTGGGTGTGTAAAAAAGGACATAAATTCTGGAAGCGTCCGCGGTCAGTTAAATACAAAGATCGCTGGTGTAACAAGTGCAAGGGGTATTTTGACCGATATCCCGACAATGTTCCCCCTAAACGCCGCACGAAAATGAAACAGAGCGTCAAGACTCATCCTGAAAATACTACTACTTCTATCCGATCTAAATCCCCAAGAGCCAACAATGTCCCCCACACGGATCCTTCCGCGCCTGACATATCTCAAATATACGACTTATACGCATACGACCTATACGCATTTGATCTGAACAATTGCACCGTCCAATACCAGCATAATTTTCCGCAGATTAAAAACGGCTCTCCTATCCATGATTTAATGCGTTATATTAAGACAACATCGGGAAAGAAATATAAAGCATGGTGGTTTACTTCTGAAAACTTCAAGAATACGCTCGGAGCGCTCAAAAATCGAAGCAATAAAATTAATCACTTGTTTATTGAACACCACTTAAAGAATCCCCGCAAACGACTATATATGGATGTGGATACGGCGATGTGTGTGAAAATAACAGATATTATGGCTAACGAACATAAACGCATATCGAGGTTTTTTCTGGGCACGGGTGATAAAGACTTCTATTATCTGATCCAGATGGCACACAAATATCAAATCCCCGTTACCGTTATTGCACTGAGCAAGGACTCATTGAGTGAAGAACTTAAAGAATATGCAGACCATGTCTATTTCCTTTTCTAATCTTGGAAACATAAAGATACAGAAAAAAGAAGAATATAGAAATTAATAGCCGCTAATCAATTCAAGTAGACCATTTTCCTCTGCTAACATTTTCTGGTATTGCTTGAGGTAGGTATACTTGCATTGTGCTTGAAATTTACAATTGTCGCACGAGGACAAACAATTGGGTATGATTCGAAATATCTCGTCCTTAACGTCTTCTGGTGATTTATTCATTTCGATTTTGCTTATCGCTTTATTTCTATATCCGTACAATGTTTCTTGTAAATTATGCAACCTATAATATCTCCTTGCAATATCCATTCGGGAAAATGCATGAGCAAGTTTTCCTAAAAATAAAGCTGCCGAAATTTTCTCGAGTTGGATCGTGCGAATTGACAAGAGATTAGCGGCTGAAGTTATCCCAAATGCTTGAATCGCCATATAAGGGTCAAGCATAATATCGAGATCTTCTGGTCGTAAAGAACTGATTTGACTAATGATCTTAACTTTAAAGTCTTCGATATCCCGCGTTGTATAATACATTAAATTTAAATAGCCCACATTCAATTCTGGAATGAATATTTTTACGGTGGGAAAGTCTAAAAAGTTTAAATCCTTCATATATGCTCGGTATTTCCTCTCCTTAAAGATATCAAATGCGGACTGCACTTCATCATATAAATCGTCAGATGCAAATTCTTTATATTGGATGTCTTTTTTTATTTTCGATGGGTCGGGGTTAATTAAAAAATTGAGCATTTTCGAGCTATATATCCCCGATCTTGCATAATAATCGGTTAGAAAATTCCGTTTGCCGGCAATGTCTTTTATATTAAATAGTTTATAGAGAACCTTCATGCTATTTGTAAAGGATTTTTGAGCAAGACTATTACCCTCTAAGGCGTGTTGACCCTGCAGGGTTTCCGTTATACACCGTTCTACCGCAACATTGAAGGTTGACCCCGCCCCAAATTTCAGCATATATTTTTCATGGGTAAAATCATTTAATCGATACTTTTTTAAGTCAATAAGTACTGCCGCGGTAGGAATACCGACGAGAGATGCATCATATATAGTCACGCCTATCACGCCGCTCTTTTCTATTTTATCGATTGTGTCCTTTATTGGACCGCTTAATTTTGATTTTGATACCGTAGGGAGTGCAATCTGATTGTGAAGGGTCGTAAATGAGCAATATCGCTCAACAATCTCAAAAATCGCTTCCATTATAGCTTCTTCATATGAATTTCCTGCGGCTAAGCCTGTGGTATTGTGGTGTAATGCATTTTTAATCCATATATAGTGGTCTTGTTTCAATAAATCCTTAAATTTATGATATTTTAAGTAGTAATTAAAGTTCTTGTGAGCTTTATAGTCTGCAATAAGGGCGGAGGGAACTGCTGTATTCGCCCGTAAAATGTCCAAGAATTCCCGGTTTAAGCTGTCGTCAATCTCGCTGATCTCCTTTTTTGTTTTCGATAAAAAAGCAAGCTGCGGCTTATATCGGTTAAATGACCTGAATTGAAGCCCTTGAATGCGTTCAAGCATTTCACCAAAACCGCTACACATTGCTGCTTGAATGGTGATTCCCTTTCCAAAGGTCGAAAAATAGCTGCGATACTTGTGGTAAATCCATACGGTTGTGGACCATGTGTTCGGAAAACCGAATTTGGGGTGTTGTAACATCGTAAAAGGGGTTTTACTTATCAATTTTTCGAGGATAATGTTCATTGTGCTCAGCGTTTTGTCCGAAGAAAGTGATTTATCCAAAAACACCTTTGGCCGACTTTGAAATATCTGAAATCGTTTGGTACTATACGGCGGATCAAAGGATATAGGCACTTTTTGTTTGCGGAGTTCGGATATAATTTGCAATTCCTCAGCGGGTATGTCTTCATCGGCGAGGTAACGCTTGCCCATACCTATTGCAGATTCATCCGTTTTTTTTCGTTTTTTTTTGCGATATTTTGTAAACCCAAGAATTTGCGACCAATCCGTATTTTTGCGTATATAGTATTCTTCCAGGGTGCCGCAATATGCGGGGTTTAACACATCGATTGGTCCGATAATCTCCTCAAAATCGGGAATATCTTCCCAGTCTTCATCGCTTGTTAGTGCACCCACACTCTTTTCCTTGGGGCGTTTCTCGCCCTCCAAAGGCCAGCCGTAAAACTCTTCAATCTGAATATTACACAAATAGCATACTAGTTGCTGCAGCCCCATGCCATAATAGACGGGAGTCAAGATATCCCGGTATTTTTCGAGCACTTTATTGGTAATGCAGTGCCTGCAGATAAAATTAAACCCGAAATAATATCCTAAAACTTTATAACATATATCCTCTCCCTTGACGATCGGGGATAAATATGAATGACGGCTTCTCGATTCATTCCGCGTGGTAAGGTAATCCATTTCGTCTTTGACCAACAGCTCGGGCAGCTCGTCGTCCTCTTGGTCCAAGCTTGCATTTTTTTTCTTATATTCCAAGAGATTCCCGGGATATCCATATTTCAAGATTTCTATAAATTTATCGTTGTATCGTTCCCCGAATTTTTCCTTTAATTCTTCAATATAGGCGGCTTCATCTCTATTTAACATATTTTTTTACATCCTTTGCATTATATATATATTATTTGATCATTATCGCAGTTATATCGGATCTACGATAACCAAATCCAATAAAACTTTTTTTTTCTGCATTTTTTGTTCCATTCGCTCCTCAATGGTATCTTCTGTAGTAAAGTAGTAAGCATATACAGCTCTATTCTGACCTACGCGATAAACTCTGCGCACCGCTTGCAAGATCTCCGCATAACTCCATCTTTTATCATAGATGATAACACGATTTGCTACTTGTAAATCTAAGCCCACACCAGCGGTGTCAATATTAGCAACTAAAATACGATCGTTACGCTTCGTTTGAAAATTATCAATCATCTCCTCTCTTTTATCGTCAGGCGTGTCTCCGTGTAGAAATTTCACAATCTGATTGGGCAATAGATACGTTAATAATTTACTTAGTAAGAATCCAGTTGGCAGCCAATGGACAAATATAACCACTTTATCAGCGGGGTTAGCCAACATGAGTCTTACAATGTTTATCGTAGCTTCCAGTTTATTACATTGTTTTATGATTTCATTAACGGGTACTTGCTGGTTTGTCTTGTTATCTGTTATTGTCTGCTGTGTATTATTGTAGGTTAAAATCTTTAAACCCGAGATGTACTCATAAAAGAGAGGATGGCTGCATATCATTTCAAGTATATATGTATTCTCTAGTGGATTGGCTTCGAATTTCTCATCTTCTTCATTATAGATCGTTTCTTGAGAATCGTTGTTGCGAACAGCAATTGGTACCTGGGATAAGGTCAGCACGGTATGATTCGGGTTAAAAGCGGGCATAGCAATCGGAAAGTTTGGATCATGAATGGTTCGCCTTAAAATATGCTTATTTGCAAACTGAAGAAGGCACAATTCAGAATTCGAAACAGAATCTTGCCGTTGTGGTCCCATTACTTTACTGACGTGATCTCTTGTAGCGTCTTGTATTTGCCTTGAAATATTGTTTTCAAACTTAGGATAGCCCGTTAAAAACATAAAAATACCACGCAGATCGCCGATCTCTAACCTTATAGGCGTTCCCGTAATCGCTATTCTGAATCTAGCAAGTAAATTGATTGCAGCTTGTAGATTCCGCGATGATGTGTTTTTAATTTTATCTGCTTCGTCTAATATAACGGCATCCCATTCAATATAGCTGAATATGGCTTTATAGTGCATACGTAGCTTTGCGTACGATATTAAAACCACATCAAATTTTTTTAAATTATTCCAAAACTCCTCTAATGATGAGTTTTTTTCTTCAAAAACATATAATCGTATGTTGTTGACAACCAACCGAATTTTTTTAATCCACTGCGTT
Source organism: Promethearchaeota archaeon (assembly GCA_014729055.1). Classification (GTDB taxonomy): domain Archaea; phylum Asgardarchaeota; class Lokiarchaeia; order Sigyniarchaeales; family Promethearchaeaceae; genus WJKO01. The sequence goes on from WJKO01000464.1 coordinate 5,709, forward strand.
TTTAATATTGCAGGAACAACAACGAGGAATTTATAATCATAATTAACACCGTTATTAAGACGGCTTGATATATACGCTATTATCTGTCGCGTTTTCCCCATACCCATATCATCACCTAATAGCGCATAAGCAATCATATTGTCGCTAATCTTTGCATTCTTCTCTAAAAGCCATTGCACTCCCGCCCTCTGATATCTATATAGACTTTGATTTTGATTGAATTGTGGTGTTCCCCTCGCGAATGGATTTTCGATATAAAATTTATTGTGGCAATAAATCTCGCCCAGGGTCGTTAATTGAACGCAGTTCTGCACTTCACCATCAATTTCTCGCTCATAATCTTCAATGAGCCCAAGATTTCTCAGTTGACCGAGCTCTTTACGGCAGTGATCTTGTAAATAGATTTGAATAGGAATTCTTTGATCACGAAGCGGATCCCTATAAAATCCTTCAAATATATATTCCAAAGTTCTTTTCAAGTCTTCTCAAAAGCATGTTTTCCTCTTAGCGTAAAGGGTTTGTGAAAGGACTCATTGAGTGAAGAACTTAAAGAATATGCAGACCATGTCTATTTCCTTTTCTAATCTTGGAAACATAAAGATACAGAAAAAAGAAGAATATAGAAATTAATAGCCGCTAATTAATTCAAGTAAGTCATATTTCTCTGCTAACATATTCTGGTATTGCTTGAGGTATGTATATTTGCATTGTGCTTGAAATTTACAATTGTCGCACGAGGACAAACAATTGGGTATGATTTGAAACATCTCTTTCTTGACATCTTGTGAACTTTTACTCATTTCGGTTTTGCTTATCGCGTTATCCCCATTTCCGTAAAATGTTTCTTGTAAATTATGTAACTTATAATATTTATTTGCAATATCCATTCGGTTAAACGCATGAGCAAGCTTTCCTAAAAACAAAGCAGCAGATATTTTCTCGAGTTGAATCGTGCGAATGGACATTAAATTCGCGGCGGAAGTTAACCCAAATGCTTGAATTGCCATATACGGATCAAGCAGAATATCGAGTTCTGAAGGTGTGAGAAAAGCGACATGGGTGATGATCTTAACCTTAAAGTCTTCGATATCCCGCGACGTATAATACATCAGATTTAAATAGCCCACGTTCAATTCTGGAATAAATATTTTTATGGTGGGGAAGTCCAAAAAGTTCATGTCCATCATATACACCCGATATTTCCTCTCCTTAAAGATATCAAATGCGGACTGCACTTCATCATATAAATCGTCAGATGCAAATTCTTTATATTGAATGTCTTTTTTTATCTGGGCTTTTTCGGGGTTTGTCAAAAAACTGAGCATCTGTGAGCTATATATCCCCGATCTTGCATAATAATCGGTTAGAAAATCACGCCTGCTGGCAATATTTTTTATATCAAAGAGTTTATATAGCATTTTCATACTATTCGTGAACGATTTTTGGGCTAAGCTATTACCCTCCAGAGCCTTTTGGCCTTGCAAAGTTTCCGTTATACATCGTTCTACCGCAACATTGAAGGTGGATCCCGCCCCAAATTTCAGCATATATTTTTCATGGTGAAAATCTCGTAATGAATATTTCTTTAAGTCAATAAGTACTGCCGCGGTAGGAATGCCCACGAGAGATGCATCATAGATAGTCACCCCTATTTCGCCGCTCTTCTCTATTTTGTCAATGGTGTCTTTTATTGATCCGCTTAATTTTGATTTCGGTACCGTGGGGAGCGCAATCTGATTGTGAAGAGTAGTAAATGAGCAATATCGCTCAACAATCTCAAAAATTGCTTCCATTATTGCCTCTTCATATGAGTTGCCGGCGGCTAATCCCGTGGTATTGTGGTGTAATGCATTTTTAATCCATATATAGTGGTCTGGATTTAATAAATCTTTAAATTGATGATATTTGAAATAGTATTCGAAATTTTTATGACTTTTATAATCTGCAAGAAGGGCGGAAGGCTCTTCATTCGGCCATACCGAATTCTTCCTCAATATGTCTAAAAATTCCCGATTTAAGCTGTCGTCGATGTCGCTGATCTGTTCTTTGGTTTTTGACAGAAAAGCAAGCTGCGGTTTATACCTGTTAAATGACCTGAATTGAAGCCCTTGAATGCGTTCAATCATTTCCCCAAAACCGCTACACATTGCCGCTTGAACGGTGAGCCCCTTTCCAAAAGTCGAAAAATAACTGCGGTATTTGTGGTAAATCCATATGGTTGTGGACCATGTGTTCGGAAAACCGAATTTAGGGTGTTGTAACATCGTAAAAGGGGTTTTACTTATCAATTTTTCGAGGATAATGTTCATTGTGCTGAGGGTTTTGTCCGCAGACAGCGATTTATCCAAAAACACCTTTGGTCGACTTTCAAACACTTGAAATCGTTTGGAAGTGTATGTTGGATCATAAAGTATGGGCACTTTTTCTTTGCGAAGATCGGCTAAAATTTCCAATTCCTCTGCGGAGATGTCTTCATCGGTGATATCCCGCCGCGTAATGCCTATTGCAGATTCATCCGTTTTTTTTCGTTTTTTTTTGCGATATTTCGCAAACCCAATAATTTGTGACCAGTCCATTTTTTTTCGGGTTCGATATTCTTCCAGGCTGTCGCAATATCCAGGATTGGTGACATCAATTGGTCCGATAATCTCCTCAAAATCGGGAGTATCGTCCACAAATTCATCGGATTGTACTGCGCCGATCGTCATTTTCTTCTTTTTAGCAAAATCCTCTTTTCTCATCTTAAACTCTTTTTCCCATTGATAGAAATCGTCTACCATGATCTTACAGAGGCTGCAGATTAAACCGTGTATTTCATCATCAATAAAAACGGGCGTCAAAATATCCCGATATTTTTCCAAGACAACGTCTGTAATGCAATGTCGGCATATATATTGATACCCGAAATAATAGCCCAATACTTTATGGCGATTGTATGAGTCTACCGTGAATGTTTTAAGATATTCTTCCTCGTCTTTTAAGAGGAGTCGCGCCACAATATCACCTTTAATCCGGGAATCCCGATCAAAAACAGCCCACCTTCCATTCCGACTGGGATATCCGTAATCCAACACTTCGAAAAACTTTTTGTAATATCGAGGACCAAATTTTTTTTTCAATTGTTTTATATATGTATCCTCGTCTCTTGATAGATTTATTTCCATACTAGTTCAAATCCTTTGAAGTATATATATTATCTTTGTTTTTTTTATCTCGTTTTATTCTAACAATTGGATGTTTTGATTCATTGGTGTACGCGTTATTAATTCTAACAAATATTCTTTCTTATCAATTCTTTTTTGCATATCTTCTTCTATTGTATGCAGTGTGGTAAATCTATACACATATACATCCTTAGTTTGTCCTCTTCGATATATTCGTCTTGTTGCTTGAAGGACAACAGCATGACTCCATCTTTTATCAAAATGGATTGCATGATTTGCGATTTGAAGATCTAATCCCACACCCGCAGTATTTCCATTAGCGATCAATATCCGTTGGAGTGGGTTGTTTTTAAAATTATTAATTATCCTCTGTTTATTGCGAGATTCTCCATGTAAAAATTGAGGTTTCTCCGCAAATAGAATCTCACACAAATCTACTAAAAATTTCCCAGAGTCGATATAATGAACAAATATTATTATTTTATCGTTGGGTTTGTTATCTAATATGTCCTTAATTATTCCCATCGTTATGTCTAATTTATTTGAAAGCTCTAAAAGATGTGTGATATCAATTATCGCAGAGTTATTTGGATCATCTTTTAGTTCTAGTTCAGATCCTTGTGGTGTAATACTATATTTATATTGATTACCATCTAAGAAAGGATGATTGCATATTCGGCGCAATCTCTTTTACATACTGAAAATATTCCCATCGCCAGCAATGCTGTTGTAGTAGTTTTCTTGATTTTGAAGAGTTCCTATTCTATTTTGGAAGTTAACCGTTGATAGATCAATCATTCTATATTTTAATCCATTTGATGTCCTAGGATAATGAATTTCTGGTAATTCGAATGGTCTATTCTGATCATCAATAGCCCGTCTTAGAGTATTCCAGTTTACATAATTAAGTAGCCTGTCTTCTTCTTGTTTTCGCTGGTCTTCTTCATTAGCGTCTAATGTAAATATATCTGCAATGTTTGAATTTCGGGTTAAAAACATGAATATACTTATTAAATCGATTAAGTTTTTCCTAATAGGAGTTCCAGTAATGCCAACCCGAAAATTTGCTGTTAAGTTCATGCTTGCAAGAAGATTATCTGAAGTTAGGTCTTTTAACTTGTCCACTTCATCAAAAAATATTCCTTCCCATTTTATATAACTGAATAATTCTTTATAATGCAAACGCAATAGCGCATATGAAGTTAACACAACATTGTGTGTGTTGACTTGTTCCCAGAATGTTTCGAGAGACGCGTTGCTTCTAAAGGTATAAAAATCAATATTATCAACACACCGCTTAATATCATCTTCCCATTTATTCAACAAAATTGAAGGTGCGACAATGAGATATTTGTAAGGATTATTCAACCCGTTATTTAATCTCCGAGAGATATATGCAATTACTTGGAAGGTTTTACCCGTACCCATATCATCAGCTAATAATGCATAAGGGATATCGGAATACTGATTATTATATTCCACATCGACTTGAAACTCCCTTTGTCTTCTATTACATAACCAATTAACACCAGATATTTGATAATTATATAGAACTATATTTTCTTCAATGCTTGCACTACCAAATTGAATTGGATTTTCATTATAAGAAATATTTTGAGCAAAAATTGAACCGGTCGTTGAAAGTTCAATTTCAATTTCAGCTTCATTATTTTCAATAAGATTAAACAAATCTACATCAGCATTTTCAGGAAAATACGGCTGAAGGTCATCCGTTATTCCGATGAGATTTTTAAACGCAAGAGAAATTAATTCCCATTGATATTCCATATTTAGCTGATATTGTTTGTCAGTGAAATCCCGAGTATTCAGTTTATTTCTTTGGGTTTCAAGCGCATATAATTTACTTACTGCCTTTTCTTCTTTTGGGGTTAACCTATGTGTCTCAGATAGATTAGGTAGTGTACTGAGATCTATGCCCGCTAATCTGTTTGTTCTAACCAATCCCATCATTTCCAGTTGAACAATCTCATTTTCATAATCTGTTGGATTGAAGTCAGTATCATTTTCAAGATTTAAGACCAATTTTTTAATCGATTCTGTTACATCAAGACTATGCATTTTATAGGATTGTAAATCGGTATCTATGTATATTATCCTTCTATCATCTAATGAGCCTATAGCTGACTCTCTTTCAAAGAATTTGCATTCATTTTCCTCGATATATGCTAATTTTTCTTCCATCGGCGAAAATTCCGCAAACCGATGTTTTGCCACGGGGTGCACGCAGCCATCCTCAGTCAGATGGACACAATTTAAACAATTATGAAAGTTACGAGACTGTGTATTCGGACGATTTCCCGCGGAGTGAAGGGCAGCAATTACTTCGGTCTTGGATTTAGATTCCAGTATCGGCTTGATGTAGTCAAATATACAATCAACACCGATCAAAATGGGGACATCAAAGAGGCGTTTTAACCCGTCATAAATATAAATAGGCGTATTTTTCTTAACGTTAAATTCGGGAACGGAGACAAAAGCATTTTTTCCTCTTAGCGTAAAGGGTTTGTGAAAGTCGTGTAAACGATAGGTGAGTGTAAGGGTATTATCTTCCCATCCCAGTCTTTTTTGATAGGATTGGTCAATAATAGTAATGGGGGATCCCGTATCAAGTAATGCTATTTCGGTGGGATTGCCGTCAATCGAGATAGGCAGATAAATCCGCGAAGGGGATCCAGATGTGGGTTCTTTGCCTTTCTCCCCTCCCTTTTTTACCGATAGAGAAATATAACTTGCAATTAGCGGGAGCATAGATACTAAAAGTCGGTGTAATCCTGCTGCACTTTCGGAATAAGGACCTGCTTTATCCATCAAATTTGCCCGATTACATTGCAGTAAAAAACTACAATTTTCGATCAGTGTTTGGGTAATATTTACCAAGAGCAATTCGGAGTCCACGATATTTCCATATATCTTTTTAATTTCGGATTGCTTTTTCCGGATGATCTCGTGAATATCTTCACTTGTATATTGATCATCTTTCGACATATCATAAATAAGCTTGTTTAAATCCTTTCCGATCTCGTCACACGGCACTTCTATAATATCCGTGACCACGTTTATGTAGGATTTCATCAAGTTAATGATTTTACTGCGAATTTCAACATCATGCGCCCATTTTTCGTTATACAATAATAAGCAGAAGTGATAATATGAATCATTAATCGTTTCTTTGATATCTTGGTGAGTAACTTGTGCAGGATCAAAATGCACGGCACTCAGCGAGAATTGATAATCATCTTGATCTGTTAGCCCTCCCATCGGCTCGATAGAACTATATATGCCATTTCTCAGCTGGAGTTGGTCTTTATTTTTCAAGCTAAGCAAGATCGACTTAACATCATGTAATGATAGACCCCCTTGAATAACAAACAATTCAAAGATACTCCGCATAACAAGATCTGACAAACGGGTCAGTGTTCCTTCGTCATATTTTTCAAGGACTTTTTCGGGAATTACATATTTACCGCCTCTGCCGATTTTTAACAGCCCCGTTCTATGCATAGTCTTTATAATATTTTCAATATCCCGGTATTGCATGGGGGATTGTTTGATTAATGCAAGGATAATTCGCTCCGAAGGGGTTAAAAATACTTTTTGGGCTCGTTTTGGTCCGAGTTCTGTCGTCATAAAGGTTTCAGGACCCGCGGAATAGGCTTTGTAAACGCCTTGTGCTTTCTTTTTTCCAACACTATAAGCCTCTTTGGCTGCTTTCCTACCCGCGTCTTTTGCCACTTTTTTAAACTTTTGGAATTCTTCGCTTTCTATGGCTGTTTTTAATTTTGACTTGACTTTTTCAGTCACTCGTTTTACTTTTTCCTTAACCGAGGGTTTTTCATTGTTTTCTTCTGATA
>WJKO01000465.1 GCA_014729055.1 Promethearchaeota archaeon
CAATTTCGTTGGGCATTTCTTTAGCCCAATGATCAACCCAATCAAATTGACGAGGTTTGTCCTTTAATTCCTCGTATTTTTCCCAACATTCTTTATCCATTTCCGCTGTTTTCATATATATCACATCAATTATAACATCCATTTTTAATTCTCATAAAAACATAAAACTCTTTTCATTTATCAAAAGAATATTTAATTAGATGTTTTTTCATTCTATATTTATAAAATGAGCCAATTGTTCCTTATAGCCGTTATTATTTCTCTATCTTTGGGAATTTTATTGTTCTTTGTTGATTACTTTAAAGGATATAAGAAAATCAATATAGATAAGTCGGTAATTGCTGGAATTTCTTTGGTTTATTTCTTTTTAGTGGTATTGCCTGAAATTGCAGAAGGTCTGCCCGAATATCCCCTTCATATCTCTAATTTTAAATTTATGTTTGTATTATTCGGTTTTACATTTCATCACATTGTAGAAAAACTAATTCTTCAAAAAGTCGAGGCTAAATCTCAACAACATGCGCGAGAGTTAAAGGAAAATGAGAGTAAACTAAAAATTGTCGAAAGAAATCTTGAAAGTCATATTGATTCGGAAATACTAGAAGAAAATTCTGACATCTTCGCTCTGCGCGAGTTAGCACAGACAGTCATAGCGTTAAGAGCCAAAGAATTGGATATAAAAAATAAAATTAATGAGGAAGAGGAGCGAATAAAATTCCATATTGTGAAGGATTTAGAAGAATTAAGATTTTATGTAAAATTTTTCTATCATTTCTTCATCGGATTATTAGTTTTTTGTGTCATATTGACTGACATAGTCTCTGGCATACTTTTATTTATATTCGCATTCTTTATGGCTATCATAATGAATCGAACTGATACAGAGACTATTTACGATGATCTTAGAATAGAGATTCATTATGAAGGAGAACCAAAGGTAAAAAGAATTATAATAGCTATATCGAGTTTGCTGGGAATAATTTTAGGAATAATTTTTGAATTTTTTTATCCACTTAGCGTAGAATTTATTTATTTGCTCTATTCTTTTATCGCAGGAGTTATCATGTATATCATTATTCGGGAAATTCTCCCAGAAAGAGAAAAAGGGAATCCTAAATCGTTTATTATTTCTTTTGTACTTTTCATGATTTTTGTACTTATCTTAAATATAATTGAACATAAATTTTAGATGACATCAAATGGAACTTAAGGCAGATTTTCATTGTCATACGGTTTATTCAGATGGTAGCATACAATTAACCGATTTAGTGAATAAGGCGAAACAAGCAGGATTTTCGATAGTAACCAAAGCAGATCATAATACATCGAAAGGTAATAAAAGATTAGAAAATCTAGCACGAAAACATAACCTTATATTTATACCAAGCGTTGAGATCTCAACTAAGCAAGGGCATCTTGTTGGTATTAACATTGATAACTGGGACCGAAAAAACGGGGGAAAATTAATGCAAGATGAAATTGATTTTGTTTTAGATGAAGGCGGAATTCCTGTTATTGCACACCCTCATTGGAGGGGATCTCTAGGTGAAAAAATATTCGAATTAAAAAGAGCAAAAGGATATGAATTATATAATCATTCTTCACCTTTCGGAACAGCGCGACTTCTCAAAGAAAATAAGAAGAATCCGAAAAAATATCATAAATTCGCACAATACTCGGGATCTGATGCTCATGGGGGGGCAGCTTACGGACATTATTATATAAAAATCAATTGTCACGATAAGTCTAAGGATGCTATACTTGAAGCATTACACAAGATGCAAGTGACTCCCTTTGGTCCGACTCTATCAGAAAATCTTATCCTTTGGTGGAAAGACGGAGCACCCAATCAGATAGCACAATTGCATAAACTAATTCTGAAGAACTAAACGAACAGGCGGTATAATAAGTGCAGGGAGAGGGATTTGAACCCTCGCGCCCCTACAGGACTGGGATCTGAACCCAGCGCCGTGGACCAAACTTGGCTATCCCTGCTTTTTAGTATGCAATTTAATTTAATTTAATTTAATTTAATTCCCAAAATATTATATCTTTGAAAGATAAAAAAATAAATAAATCTATAAGTAAAAAATTTTCTATTCATAATATACGAGTGAAAAACCTTGTCAGTAAAATCAAGTGAACCCACATCAAATCTCGATAAAGTTGCAATCGGATTAAATATTACTGTAATTATAGTAGCGGTTATTTCTGTAATCTTTGCTATATTCTTTATTAAACAATGGACATTATATGACTATTATCTAACCTTGGCAATTTTATTGATTATTAGTTCCGTGATTAGTGTTACGTTTGCAATCTTAGGATTTCGATTTATTGTGAGAACAATTATAAAACACAAAAAATAGCAAACGTAAAAATATAGAATACAATAATTAAAGGGCGAATAAAGATGGGAGAGGAAATCGAAGAAAATCCGAAAGAGGGTATTGTAGTTTTTCAACTTAATGACGAGATTGCAGAATTTGAGGAACTGGATTTAGATGAATCTGTAAAATTGTACGAACTTTTAGATCCTTCATTTATTTTGCTTTTTTTGGATCCAGAGCATTATAAAGCATATATTTGGCAGGGTTCAGAAGTTTCTACGCGAATGCGATTCATTTCCGCCAAACTTGCCTCTTCTGTACGGGATCAATATGGTGTAGCGATGAAAATCGTAACAGAAGATGATGGTAATGAAACGTTAGGATTTAAAATAACGGTGGGATTGGAAGAAGAGATAGATCTTGAAGAAGAACAGACTGGTCCATCATATACAGGAACACAAGAAGATCAAGATTTATTGGACTTAGTTTCTCTCGAAAAAATAGTTCTGGTCTTAGACAAAGTTGGATTACCCGAAGGG
>WJKO01000466.1 GCA_014729055.1 Promethearchaeota archaeon
CTCTTCAGCGGTTAAAGAACTGATCAAATTGTAATTTTGAAAAATAAAACCGATGTTTAAGACTCTAAAAGTAGCCATCATTTCTTCGCTTAAATCCGATGTTTGAACCCATTCTATAAATATATTGCCTTTGGTTGGATTATCTAATCCTGCAATTGTATGTAATAGGGTGGTTTTACCCGCACCTGAGACGCCTTGAATTGCTACAAAATCATATCTTTCGATATTTACTGAAACCTCTTCAACAGCTCGTACAATGTATTCGTCTAGGTCATAATCTTTTACAATCTTATTGCATCGAATAATATCTCTTGACAGAACCCGTTCAATCTCTTCTGGTTCTTCAAATCCTATTACACCGTCGTCTAATTGGGAATCCTTTACATCAATGTTGTCTTCTTTTTTTTTCAAGGATTTTTTATTTTCATCAATTGATTGAGTCTGGCGTTCCATAGAATATGAATAAAAATACTCTATATAAAGGCTTATGGTTTTTTTGTTTACTTCGTAGAATACAACCAAGAATAAATCAAGGAATTAATAATGGTCCCAAGTAATAGTACCAAAGCAAATAACCAAGTACTGCGCCTCCGATCGCACCAATAAAAATTGATGAACGATTTTTTTTGGCGATTATAAATAGAGAATATAACAAAACCGCTAATCCAATAATTGCAAATCCAAAAATTAGAGCGCCATGTGGTAGCCCAAGATATATTTCCATTTTATATTCATCGGAACTCGTTGACTCGGTAAAAATATAACCACCTGCATTAAAGACAAATCTTCCACTGAAAGTTACAAATCCCAACAATAAAACAAATAAAGGCGGCAATTTTTCTTCTAGCTTTTCGGGATGTTGTTTTCTATAATATATGATAATGATTGACAATGGGATTAGTGATTGAATCCATGTGGCTAACGGACCTCCTAAAATAAATATGAAATATTGTTTATCCGACAATGGAAAACCACAATTACTTGAACAAAAAGCATAGCGAATAATTGGTTCACAGCCCAAGAGTTTACCCGCAATCCAATGCCCACATTCATGCAGTAAAGTGCCTATGATTGGTACGATAATGAATATCAAAAAATATATGAGTGTTTTTTTAAAAAATTTTAAATTAACCAATGAGAACCACCAATAAGACCTCTTTTTTTTCTATTTTAATTTAGCACCACAATCTGGACATCTTTTAAATTCCGTAGTGGTTAGTTTCCCACAACCTGGGCAAAAAATTATTTCGATATTATCTGTATCCTTTTGAAGATCAAATACCTCATCCGATTCATCTCTTAAACCATTTTCTACTTCATTATCTTCCATCGGCATGGGATCTTGCCCAAATATTAATTCTTGCTCAGAATCTTGTTCTCTTAACAATGCATCCTGATCTGAAAACCAATCGTCTGAAAACAAATCAATATCTTCCTTTGGCTTCTTCCCTGTCTGAATCATCTCAACAAAATCCTTGTCAAGTCTTAATAGATTAAAACAAGATTGACACCGAAATAAATGTGGCAATCCAATATTTGAATATTTGCTCCATTGGGCCAGACATTCTCGGTGCACTGGTGTTCCACATTTTGGACATTTATATAATTGTCCTTTCTCACCGCAAATCTGGCAACGAAAAGATCCTGGAGGATTAAGTATTTCTACTGGATCTTGAGCCATATTTTCGAAAAACCCTTCATTTTCAGGCGATATCTGAAATTCTTGTTTATCTCCAAATGATACTGTTGTTATTTCTTTCTTTTCGGCTAAATCTAAAAGTACCTTACCAGCATCTTTCTCATTACGAACGAAATACACTTTTCCTTTTGTTTGTTCTGCAAATCTGATTAACTTTGCATCTTCTTTTGGATCATCCGTTTTAATGCGAATTATATCGATATAGAAAGGAAATTCTACGACTTTATTCGTGAGATTTCTTATTACTTCAATATTTTTCAAGCGTGGAGTGTTCTTATCCATTAAAATAATTAGTCTGAATGCTTTACCTCCTACCAATTTGAAAATATCAATAATGAATGTAATCGCTACGAAAATACCTCCAATCGTATTTATTCTCTTAATTTTTGGAATGTATTGTTCAATTGTTTTGATTATATAATTTCCGTTATATGTGAAATCTTCGAAATAAATGGGACCGTTTTCTATAAAAGAGATAATATTAAAACGATCTGTGGCATCAATATTTTGTTTTTTCTCGAAAAACTCATAAAGAAATCTAAGAATTTTTTTATATTTCGTAACTCGAGGATCTAAAGCTAGAAATATCAACGTATCTTCGGACTTGGAAGTTCCCATCTAAAAAAAACCTTTTTGATTTTTATTTTAAAAACTCATAGAATGCCTTTCTATTGGAGTTCAGGCATATCATATACCAAGCACAATCACGCCCAATACATTTTTCTTTCCTAAAGGGGCAATTCTTATCTTGAAATGCATACTCCAGTTCTGAAATATGTTCTTTTTGTGTTTTAATTGCACTTGCTAGTTTTTCAAATTTTGAAAATCCATCTTCTTGTTCTGACATTTTTTAACAATCCTATTCTATTTGTTTTAGTTTCTCAACATTAATTTCTTCTTATTTTTCTTTTAATTAGTTTTTGATTATATTTTTTGTTTAATTTCTAAATTCTTAGAAAACGGGTAATAAGCTCATTACAATCCAAGGAACAATGGTTGCACAGAATAAAGTAGGTACCATAATCGAATTTATAACTTCCGCATATATATTAACAAATAAAGATAAAGCAAACATTATTAACGTTACGGCGCCTATGCCTGTAATTTTTAATGGGATAACGAATCCAGCATATGAGAAAATTCCCGAAAATAATGGATCTGGTAAGATCATTAATGATGCTAGGATGAAAGCCAAACAAGTTTCCATTAAAGTTGCAATTAATGGTCTAAGCATCTTCAATTTTTTATTTTTAAATGCAATTTTACGCGTGATGAAGCTGTAAAAGAACCAAGTAATAATAAATACCTCTAATCCTATATATAATGTTCCTATAAAGTATATATTCCAGTTGACTAATGGTTTAAATAATGTTTCCTTTTGAATATTCTTGGAAATAATCGTAAATCCGACTGGCAGATAGAGACCAAATAATAAGCCAACTATTATACTTGATATAAACATTTTTGAATCATTGGCTATCCCCCAAAAGTTTAGAGATCTTCGCTGGCGGATTTTAATCAGAGATATTATTTGAAATATTGCCAAAGGTATTCCAAAGACTCCCAAGAGCCGGGCTACCAATTCTGCAATAGGCGTTCCAATAAATCCTGGTGTATATATTCTCGCAAATATGATGTATATAAGGGAACCAGTGATAATTAAAAAAAGAGTGTTGATAATGAAATTTAATTTTTGGTTCTTATGAGATTTTAATTTACCTTGTAATATGATTGCATCTGATAATTCATCTGGTAAAGATTCATAGGTTTCCTTTTCTCTTCCAAACGAATAAAACCAAATACCGCAAAAGATAGCAGTAGTAAACGCAATAAAACTAATATAGAACCACTTGTCAATAAATGAAGAATATAAACCGAAATCTTCTTGTATTAAAGTATCAGTTGAGATTATCCCTTTACTTATAGATGCTTCTTCCCCAATTAAAGCCTGTTCTGTCCAGTTAATTGCATCTCTTGTGATATCTGGTGCAATTCTAGCGGAAGGCTGCTCTCCATGCTCGTAATCACCATAAATGTTGCATTTGGTTGCATTTTTCGAATCAAAGTCTCCATATAATGTGTTATTTCCTGGACTGGAAGCATTCGTAACTACTTTAAATAAATCATAAACATGTTCTGATGGAACGACCCAATCTCCTAAGCTCGTGCATAATAGTAAATTCTTCGTCTTGGGAACTGGGCTTTCATTTATTCTGTTTTTCACATAATTTGTTAAAGTAATATTATCTATATAATAAGGATCATCAAAAGGATTCTGGGTTCCTGCATACATTGCGAGTGATGCGGGATCCCCACCCGTAAATTCTGTTAACTTATCTATGACGAAACCGGCAGGGCTGATCGCTATACATGAGTTTACTCCGCTCTTATAACTGGCCATTATGACTGTAATTGCGCCCATTGAGTGACCTATAAGACCTATATCTGAAATATTTGCCCTTTCTCCGTTGAAATCATGCAATATATAATCAATTGCATAAACAAGATCGTCTGATTCCTTATATCCGAATGTATGGTATCCATTTGATTCGCCATGTCTTCTCATATCAAAAGTGCCTACAGCAAACCCGCGCTGAACAAAGTTCATCGCCATGGATAGCATGTTCTCCTTTCGTCCCCCCATGCCATGTTGGATAATAACTGCGGGAACCGACTCACTATTTTTATCATGACCTTTTGGGATATATATTTTTCCAGAAATTTTGATAGATGAATCTTCAATATCAGGATATAGGGTCACTCTGAATTCATCTGCATATTCTGTAATGATAGACTCCCGATTATGGTAGTATTTGAAGGAAAACATAATTACTAAGCAAATTGAACTTGTAAACAAGAGAATAAAAAAGATAGTCAATATTTTTAAAATTCTTTTTTTTATTTTGATAGAATCTCGCAAAGTTTTCACATGTTTTTCGAGCAATTATTTATAACTGATACTGCATCTTTTATATCTTTTTGTTCTAACACCATTGAGAGATTGAGTCCATCGCTCGATTGTGCCATGGCAATTATATCAATATCTTTCGTTGATAATGATTCGAATATCTTAGATTGAACTGATGTTTTATTTATACCCTTACCCGTAACCGCCAATATCGAAACATATTGCACTTGAGCGTCTGCCCAACCTTTAAAGAATGGATTTTCTTTAATTAACCGTAAAGCCTCAGCCCCATCCTTTTTCTCGACAATAAAAGTGGTATTTATTTCCGAGCTCGACTGGGCAACTAGCGACACGTTTATATTATTATTACCCATAATTGAGAAAATTTTTGCTAATACGCCTGGTGTTGATACTAAAGAGCCGGACGTAACAGATAATAACGCTACATCTTCTATCGTAGAGATTCCAGTGATTTGATCGCCTGAAGATTTATCTCCTATAGTCGAAAACACTGTAGACTTGGGATTGTCAAAACTTCGTATTTCCACCTTAATATGTCTTTTATCTAATCCAAATAGACATTTTGGATGCAAAATTTTAGCCCCATAAAATGCCATCTCTTTGGCTTCATCGTAATTGAGATGTTCGATGAGTTTTGGATTATCTGCATATTTTGGATTTGTGGCTAAAATACCATCGACATCCTTCCATAATACGACCCGAATATCTTTTTCAGAACTTTTATCGTATATACAACGAGCAATTATAGTTGCTGTGAAATCTGTTCCCCCTCTGCCCAGTGTTGTTATATATCCTATTTTGTTTCTGCCAATAAATCCTGTCACACATATTATAGTATTATCATCTTCTTTCTCAATAATAGGAACAATGTCATTACTGATTCTATTGGCTGTTAAATCCCAAATAGGTAAGGCGTTTCCAAAGTTCATATCTGTTATTATAAGTTCCTCTCCGGTTAAATAGACCGATGGGATCCCTTGCCTCTTTACATATAAATAAAGGAGATAAGTTGACATTTTCTCGCCATAAGACATGATGTAATCCATAAAATACGATTGCAAACCAAACTCTTGAATCTCACTCAATATAAGCTTCACATCCGCCAACATCATCGTTACATGTTTGGTTGCTTCAGATTTTAGGTCGCTATGATCTTTAAAAACCTCATTAATAATCTGTAAATGTTGTTCTTTGATCTCTTTCACTTTATCGCTGATATATTGGGAATCTTCAGCATTTTCAGCAATCGATATTAATTTATCCGTAACACCTTGTAATGCAGAAGCCACAAATAACATTTTCTCATGAGAATATATCTGCATGATCTCTCCGATTTTGTCAAATGCTTCGGGATTTCTAAGACAACTTCCACCAAATTTGAATATTCTGATTGTCATGATTTGAAAAAAATTATCTTCCAGAAATAAAAAATATTGCGATAATCAGAAAAAGGAAAGAATAATTATTCAATCACTCATTCAATTATTCAAATTTTATTTCATCTTGTTCTTCTTCAATTGGTTTCTTGGGTTTTACTTCGGCGATTTGAATCGTTTCATCAACCTTTTTCTTGAAATCATCTTGTTGAGTCTTAAGGGGAGAAACAACTTCAGTTTTGTTTTTAAAGAAATAAATGCTCTGTAGTAATGCTGCCAGATAGAAGACTAAAAGTAACGAATCAATACCACCATATTCAAAAGGTGTACTTAGCCCAAAAATTTCAATAAAATACGAGATAAATGCAGTATAAATACCCCATGAATATAGAAATACAACGATAAATTTTCTTAAATATCTATACCACGTGCTCCTTCGTTCATCGTATGTTAAATTAGATTTCCAATATTCTTTGGAGAAATATCCATGTTTAAACGCTTTAATGCTAAACAGAGTTATTCCTAAGATTATTATCAATGTACTCTCGAATTGCAACGTAATAAATATCTCTTCAAACCATAAGAACGCGATCTTGTATTCCATACCCAATAAAATCATTAGCACCTTATTCCCTGCAAAAATACCAAAAACGAATACATAGCCGTAAATTAGATATGAGATAAATGCTTTCGGTGTTGTATGTTTTTTTAGATCGGAAAACAAGTTTGCATCTTCTATCATTTCACTTGACTTTTCAAACAAACTACCGACTATACCCAAACCCCCCGTTCCATAAAAGAAAAACATAAAAATAAACAATATCTCAAATGAGATAATTAGATTAAAATAAATTATGAATATATCAACTGTCTGTGTTGGATTAAAAGACTCTGTGAATGCTAGATTTACTGCAAAGAGTGCTGCTATTCCAATCAAAAATATACTAATAGTTTTCTTTACATTAAAAGAATAGATTTTTCTGCCTAAGAACGGAAAAACCAAAAAGACAAGAACCAAAGCTAATAATATAAAAATAACATTCATATTATTGATTTAAATAATATGAGTTTTAAAA
>WJKO01000467.1 GCA_014729055.1 Promethearchaeota archaeon
AGCATGAGTTTAGGCATAATTTTATTTATAATGTTATGATTTAATTTAGATAGTTTTTATATATCATCTGTTTCAAAAAACTCATTTGAGAGGTGTTTGCGGTATGTTAAAGTCAAAAAAAATGAGAATGTTTGTTATATCATGCTTAATTATTTGTGTTATTGCTGGAATTCAAAATTTGAATATTGATCTCTTTAAAGCCTCCGCATCTGAGACTAAAACCGATGTTCTCTATATCAGTGATTCAATGGGACGCACATTTTCTGCCATTGAACTCGACCAACAGACAATTAGCGTAACAACGCAGACTACCGATTCGGTTTCATTTTCAAATTTGGATGATTTTGATGTTGTTGTATTGAATGATGCTAATTTAACACAACCTCAAATTTCAACACTATCTGCTTGGACCGACGTGAATGGTAATGGATTAATCATAATAATGGGTTCAAACTTGACAGAGGGTAATCAAATTCTTAGTTCTGTGGGTTTCACAGATGAAACTGTTTTTGAAAACAATACCGGTGAAATAAGTGATGAAACAGAATTAAACGAAAAGAAAGGTTTAAGCAGAGTAAATAAGGATCTTGATAAGTCGGAAAGCCCGATATTATCAATTGTATGGAATACGGCTCCAGAAACCTTCTACTTCTCATTGATTCCGAATTTAAAGGATGATGTAACCACATACATTAGTATGACATGGATGGGACCGCCTGTTGAAGATACTAACTATCCATTAATAGCAGGACTCAAGAAAGGGGCAAATTCTGGTCCGAATGTGTATTTGTTCGCTGGTTGGTTTCAAGAACAATTTGATAGCATTGATGCAAATGAACACATGATGATTTGGCCTTATTTCAATTATTTGATGTACATTTCGGTGCAAATAAGCACAGGCAATAACGTTCCAGAATATGGAGAATGGCAATATAGTCCTGTTCCCCACTTAGTAGATAAAATAGTTTTGGGTTTGATCGTATTATGCACCTTAATCGGGTCTGTAGTATTATATAAACGAGTCAGCAGAAATAAAGAGCGATATAAAGAAGTTTCCGAGGATATGTTCGTTAAAGAAACCTCAGAACCCATTAGTATAGATAAAATCGGAGAGAAAATTGAAAAGGAGGAAATTTATGTTGAAAAAAGTGATGATTGGGAAGTAATTGGATTTCATCGCCAAATTAGTGGATTTTTGAAACTATTCTTCGTGATGGTACTGCTATTAATCCCTCAATTGTTAGTTTCATCTATAATTATGCCGAGATTTTTAAACCCCTATCCTCAGGCAAAAGGATGGTATTCATATACTTTAAGATTCTTCGAGGCTATTTGGCTGGTATTTGATTTGGGATTCAATTATGCGATAACAAAATTTTTCGCTCAACATAGATTAGAACGTCCTGCTAAAGCATTTCATTATGTACAATTGTTCATTTGGTGGGAGGTGTTTTCGGGCATTATCCAATTATTTATGTTTACATTTATGGGATCTATCTTTTTTCCACTAACCGATTTTTCATATTTATCTTGGATGTTTATTATTCACTCATTGATTCAATTTCCAGGATTTTATTTAGTCTTTCAATATTTTTTCCAAGGGAATCAGCGCTCGGATTTTCATATGATCGCTTTTGCTTTACAATATTTCGTTTTAAGAATGCTATTACAAGTCATAACCGTTCCAATTTTTAAAGGAATATATAATAACAAGGTGATGTATGGTCCTGCATTTGGAGCGGGTGTTGGTTTATTAATTGGGCAATTGCTAGGCGACGTGGCACTATTTTTAATAACAATGAAAATGTATAAAGGCCTAGATTTACCGCTTAAACCCATATTTCGGGCTGATTTTTCGAAAGATGAATTTATAGAAACAATTAAATTCGGCGGTAAAATGGTTTTAGGTGAAATGTGGGTTCCGTTAGTCTGGTTATTACAAGTTTATTTAGTTGGCATTTTTCTCCCAAATAGTTCGGCGCAACAAGGATATTTTGAACTTGCGTTTGAAATTTCAACAATACCGCAAGCGATTGCTCTTTTGATGCACTCCATGCTTGGTAGTCTCACTGAAGCTCATGAATATAAAAAGAAAAACCTTCTAAACTATACTTCATTCAATGGAACTAAATGGGGATCAATATGGACATTTTATCTCTGTGCTGTTTTTTGGGCTATTGGTAGGGAATTCATTATCGGGGCTTCTGGACCTAATTGGGAACCCGCAGCGATTCTAATCCCCTATTTAATGATTTATCGTATGTTAGGACCATTTAGTTGGCAATCGGATTTTGAATTTGCATCTGCAAATAAACCAATCTATGCGGGTATATCTTGGATAATTGAACAAGGAATTCGAGCTGTACTCTTATTTGTATTATTAATCAACATGAATTCAATGGTAGCTGTCGTTTTAGCTTATATATTCGCTATAGGTGCGAAGGACATTGTTGCATTGATAATTGTTCGAAAAAAGATACATAAATGGGATTGGAATGCATGGCAAGCATTTGTAGCCCCGATATTATCGGCAATAATGTTGTTTATCATATTAAGGGGACTCGTTTTTATTTTTGTTGACCTATTATTAGGAGAAGGAATTTTATCTGCTATGATCTTATTTATTTTTGGGCTTTTTATTATGGAACATATATTTTCCTTTTTTGTTGGATTATTTGGAGGATATGATGAAAATACATTGAAAGACTTGGAAAGAGCCGCTAATATGGTCACAGGAGTGGGATTCTTAGCGCGATTATATTATAAATCGGCCGCATTAGGTGCAAAGATTAGCCCCCTTCACAATAGATTCAAGGTTGAAATGTACGAAGCTGCACAAAAAGAAGCCGAAGAACTCACGCAAATCAAGAAAAAGATTGTTATTGAATAATTTGAGTAATTTGGTCAATTGACTATTATATATAAAAAATAGAGATTAGATATATTTTTATTTTTTTTATTCTTTTGGGCTTAATCCTAAGGCTTCTACGAGTGGTGGAAATATCTTTGGATAATGGACTGCCATAATATGGCAACCCGCTACTAAACCTCTCTTTTTCAATTCCTTAAGCATGGGTGTAAAGAATTCGATGTTTATTTTCCGGTATGCATCTTTTTTAGCTTTTTTATTTGGCCAGTTTCCCTTCTTTACTTCTTTAAATCTTGATAAAAGATCTTTTGGAACACTCACGCCTGGAACAAATTCATCGAAACCCTTTGCAATTCCATAACCTTTCATTGGAAAGATTCCCAATAAAACTGGTACATTCGTCTTATCCTTGACTTCTTTAAGAAATTGCGCTGCTACCTCAATATCATATACAACTTGTGTCTGTAAAAACTCAACACCAGCTGCTGCCTTTCTCCTAATGTGCATAATTTCCGGACCCATCCCCCACATTGCGGTATTTGGATTAGCGGCTCCACCAACATGAAGCTTTAAATCAGGGGCTTCGTCATCAAATTTAATACCTTCTATTGATCTGTTATCTACCATCTCTCGTATAAGCTTAATTAAGTGTGTACTATCATAGTCATAGACTGGTTTCGCACCAGGCATATTTCCCGTTTGATGATGGTCTCCTGTCAGCGCAAGAATATTTTTCAAGCCGAGTGACCCAGCTCCCAAAACCGCGGCACCGAGTGCCATTCGATTCATGTCTCGTGTTGTAAGTTGATAGACTATTTCTAAACCAGATTTCTGTTGGGTCAAAAAAGAACCAGCAAGTGAGCTAAGACAAACCGTAGCTTTCGGATTATCCGTGACATTTGCTGCTGTAACATAAGGTTTCATGGCAACGGCTTCTTTTACTGTCGGATCGATATCCGTTGTAACTTCTGGTTCTAATTCTCCAGTAATTACAAAATTTCCTTGTTTCAATTCTCGCATTAAATCAGAATAAACTCGATCATCACTCATCAGTTGAACCTCCTGTACCTATCGGTTCTCCAGGTGTTGGACCTTCTCGCGGCACTATTAATTCTCTCTGTCGCCCTGAAGCTTTATCCCAATTTCGGGGTTCACGCACTTTTAAGAACAAATCTAATCTATCAATTCGCTCTAAAGCTTCATAAATTAGTACCCAACCGCATGGTTTAGTATAATTCATAACTTCGCATTTACCCTCTACTGAACCTCCACAAGGACCATTCACGAGGCTTTTCGCACATGTTGCTATCGGACAGACACCACCAGTTTCGTTTAACATACATTGTCCACAAGCCCGACATCGTTCATAAAATTTACCATATCTTTCAGTCTCTCCCATGAACACTGTATCCAAAGCAGTAAGTGCTGGTTTTCCTTTAAATCTCTTTCCCATAACACGATTTAAAGCTTGAGTCCCTAAACCACATGCTAAAGAGAGTACCGCGTCAGCATCATTTACTTCATCCTTGATCTTTCGCAAGGCTTGGTTAGACATTCGATCATCACACGG
>WJKO01000468.1 GCA_014729055.1 Promethearchaeota archaeon
AGACGATTATGAATTGATGGCAGTGGTAGCACTTGGTGTTCCAGCAAAAAATCCACCGAAAAAGCGAACAAGGGAAGATTTGTTTGATTTGATTCTGAAAAAATATTAAACTAAAAAAAACTGAAAAAAATATTAAATTAAACTGAATTATACTGAATTATATAAAATTTGAGGTTGTTTATATGAGTGAAAAACAAACCGATGCCCGAATTGTACTCATCGGGGCGGGTTCTGTTTCTTTTGGTCTATCTACTTTAGGCGATTTAATGACAGTCGGCTACGAAAATCTTAATGGAGCAACGATTGTGCTACATGATATTTCTGAGCCCAATCTAAAAAGAATGACTGGTGTTCTAAAGCTTGCTTTGAAAGAAGCCGGTGAAGATGGAGATCTTGTACCCTATAAAGTTGAGAGCACGATAAATCCGAAAGAAGCATTACAAGACGCGAACTATGTTGTTATGTCGATTGAACATGGGAATCGAATGGAAACATGGAAACAAGACTATTATATCCCGAGAAAACATGGATCAAGGCAAATTTACGGAGAGAATGGAGGTCCTGGTGGTGCATTTCATACATGGAGGCAAGTCCCCCCAATGCTGAAAATTTGTAGAACAATGGAGGATCTCTGTCCCGATGCTTGGCTTCTCAATTACTCTAATCCCGTGCCCCGTGTCACTTGGGCATTAAAACGCGTGTCAAAAATAAAGACCATAGGTTTATGTCACGGTGTTCTATCTGGCGTGAATGGATTGATCAGTATTCTTGGAACTTCACGTAAGAATTTAGATTTTATAAGTGCGGGGCTGAATCATTTTTACTGGTTTATTAAAGTCACCGCTAAACGAGATTTTAAACTCCCAGCGTTCGATCATCATCCTGAAGAAGAAATTAAAGCTGGCACTGACATGGTGCCCTATATTAGAAAAAGAGGAATAACTTGGGCGAAACAAGGCGAGAAGAGTTTACTTGAGGAAATTTTTAGACTCTATGGTTATTTGACATATCCGAGTCAATCTCATCCTGGTGAATATATTCCATGGGCGGATTCATATTGCCCTTATGTAAAATATAACTTCTCAGGTTATGCTGCTGGTGGAGAACGCGAGAAAGAAAAATTAAATAGGACTCTTGCTGGAGATGAAATGAATTACTGGTGGGTACATCCAAGCGGAGAAAGAGCAATATATATCATAGATGCGCTCGAACATGATAAAAATCAATATGAACTAGCTGTGAATGTTGAAAACGGAGGGGCAATTAACAATCTACGTTCTGATTGTGTTGCCGAAGTACCCGCTTATGTTGATAAAAGTGGCATTCACCCAATAGATGTCGGGGTTTTTCCAGACGGAATTGCGCAACTTTTACAATCAGAAGTTGCTATTCAAGATTTAGTTTCAAAGGCTGCTGTAACTGGAGATAGAGAAACAGCAATACAAGCGTTGTCGTTGGATGGAACCGTTCCAAATCCTGAATCTGCAAGAGCAATGTTTAACGAGATGTTAAAATTGCAGAAAGATTTACTTCCTCAGTTTCGACCATAATTTTTTCTCTAAAGATATCGAACTTTTACCCAACACGCACTGAATATTATACCCGGGATGCTAATTCCGAGAATCCAACCCCACATAACTCTTCTCCTTTCTTGCTGGTAATCTAACCACGGATCATACAAGAACGCTCGAACAACGACACCATCAGATTCTTGTCTCCAATCTTCGTCATATTTCACATTTGCAGAACTCCATGAATAGAAAGTTGCATTTAAGAAACATGCGTATATCGAATCATCGTTTTTAAACCAGACTTGATATGTATGTCCTGCTTCACATGTAAAATTGAAACCGCATGAATAATAATTCTCAGCACCTTCAGCACGATATACATATTCTAATTCCAACCAATCCGCCGCTCCTGATGATAAATCCTCCCAGTCTGTCAATCCAAGAGTCGCTGAGGGATAATCATAGTCCCAAGTTGAAAGTGTATATACATTTACACCAACAAACATCGTTATATCTACGTCTAAATAATTCTTTATAATAAACCATCGTTCGGAGCTGGCTCCGACATAAAATTCTGGCGTATATAACTGATACCCTATCATTATAGTGGCTCTATCAGAGCTAGATGCACTGTCGTATAGCCATGGATCTATCGCAAAAAAATAACTCACGGCGACACCATTAGGGCAGATTGCTTGTTCTTGAAAATAATAATAATCTGCTGGAATACTAATGCCTGAATCTGTTGTAAACGTAACGTTATATGTCTCTCTCTCCGACCCAGTCATATATTTTAGTCGAACAATATATCTGTGGTCGTTCTGGCATGTTAATTGCACACTAGCGGTGGTTCCACCCGCAGTATTATCCGTATCTTCATAATTTGATCCTCCAGGACGATAATTATTCCAAGTAAACACTGACAATTCTATATTTGAGCTATTAAGTGTCATTAAGTCTAATTGTATCTGTGAATCACTAGTATAATCATAATAAAAGGTAAAAAAAAGAGTTTCGCTGGGATATATATCTAAATCATCGCCATTCATATCGCCTATTATCTCTAAACTGTTTGCACTTACGAAATTAGAATCTGATAAAGCAATAATAAATAACAGAGGTAATATAACAATTACAAATATCTCTATTTCTCTTATTCTTCTTCTTTTCATATTTACTTATAAGTCTGTTTAATTTTATAATTATTTTGTATTATTTCAATTAGCCTTGTATTTATAGATGTTTTCTTTAATAAATAAATTTAATAAATTAAAATTAAGATTATACATTAGTTAAGATTAATTTAGTATTAAACGAAAAAGGATATGTTTTTTTATGGTAGTTGGTGTTGTTGTTTACGAGTTTAAGTTAGATATTGACGATGAAAATGAAATAGAACCAGAATTCAAAGTTTTACATCATGAATTGACAGAAGATAGTAAGGATCTGAATATCTACGAGATTATTTCAATCAATGATCTGTTTTCAATCTTCTATAATCATACTGCGGGTAGTAGGGGTGCGCTGGATGCTGGGAGAAAGGGTAGTTCGAGTAATTTCTTTATTGGGCGCCTTAAAGAGTCTCAATATGCCGTAATATCTTATTTCAGAGAAAGCCTTGATGATAGACATTTTATGACAATGGGAGTTTTTGGTCCGAATGATGACGTTGATCGCTATGAGGACACTATTAGCTTATTAGCGGGGAAAATGGATGTCACGTTTGACAAAATGTCTAAAGGAAATTTGCGTAGCGCAAGTTTTGTGAAATCTATTGAGGATGAAATCAAGGAAAATATAAGATTCGCTCTATTTCAAATGGACAGGCTTACAAATCTGACGAAAACTCAGAAAGTCGGGCTGATTTATGTAGGCCCTGAGAGATCTGCAACTATTGAACTCTTACGGCAAGGTCCAATATCGCGTCATGCACTGCTGTATTATCTTACAGAGATAAAAGAAAATACAAACATTGATCAAGTTTTGCGACCATTTACTGAGTTAAATATTATTAGACGAGACTGGATCAAGGGTGAAAAGGATAAGCGGTCTAAGATAGTATTTGGTCAAGGAGAATATGTATTTTTGGTAAAGGATGTAATCCTTATACGAAAGCCGCCTAAAACTCTCATAGAGGTTATGAAGAAAAATGAAGATATTGGTCCGAAATATCTTGAAAGACTAAATGAGTTTTATTTGAATTATAAACCATATGAGAATTGCCAAGATGAGAGTAAATTATTAGGAAGTTTCGTCCTAAACTCTGATGTTTACGATTTAATGGCGCTTTTAGGAAATAGAATGTATGCAAAGGAAAAAATGCCAAAAGTTGTATCAGAATTCTCTGATGTTGAGTCCATAATTGAACAATTAGAGGAAGCCAAATTAATTACAATAATCAAGGATAAAATGGGTAGAGAAATGGTATGTCTACTCGGAGAGATAATTCCTGTCGTTGTTTTTCCTGAATATATGGTAAATAATATTCAGAATCGACTGCTTAAGAAAGGAGAATCGCTCGTGAATATACCTGAAAAGGATCCACTTACGGTTGGCGTTGCGAGGAGAGCATTGGAATTGTTGGAATCGTCTTATAGTGAAAAAATAAAATTTGAGTGAGAAACAATGTCTAAAGAAAACAAAAAAACCGATCAATATATTGCTTATAATTGTAAACAATGCTTAAAGAAAGTGATCTTTCGTATCCCTTATGAGGATATCGAAAAAGGGAAATATCCAATCACCGTTGATGATATTCACGGTGATCCTCCACATCAACTGATAGTGAAGGTGAATGAAAAACTTCAAGTTGATTCTTTTAAAGTAAAAGAAGGTATTTCTGAAGAGTTAGTGCAAAAGGAAGCAAAAACATCTAAGTTTACAGCAGAGGTTCTGAAACAGTATGGATTAACTGATGATGAAATAGCTCTACATATTGAAATATCTGGTAGAGGGACTGTAACAGTCGGAGAAATGTCAAGGTTAACAAGCATTTCTGAAGCTGAAATTGAAAAAATCGCACAAAAATTCGTTGATATTGGGTTTTTCAGAAAAGTTGTTGGTGCCAAGGAGTATTATCAAGCATTGCCACCTTATCCTGCATTAATTGAACAATTAAATGATTTCAGCGATTATATAACAGAGATTAACGAAGAAACACCCGATAAACTTCAAGCATCTTTTAAAAGTTTTGAGAATCAAGCACAAGGTGTTAAGAATCTCACACAATTTGTCGATTATCTTAATAATATGAGTAGCAACATTGAAAAGAAGATAGAAGAAGAAAAAATCGAAGTGGATAAGAGTCTAAGTAAATTGGATCTTTCTGAAGCAATTGAAGCTATGACCGAATTGAAGGATGAAAGTGGTGAACTCGTCGAAAAACAATTTGAATCTTTGGAAAACCAAGTTGGAAGTGCCTTAAGCAAATTTGATGAGTTATTTGTCGATCTTGAAAATAGCTTAGATCAAAATAGGGCTAAGCTTGATGGAAAAATAGACAATTTAGCCATGAGACTAGATGATATTAAACGTAAACTTAGTAGAGGCCTAAGACGTTTAAGATTGGGCGTTGTACAAAAAGTTGTAGAAGACCTCCTGCATAAGACTTTCGTCGCCGAGATCCAGACAATTAAAGAAAGTTTTAGATCTGAAATTATGAAAGATATGGAACAAATGCTGGTCAATATCAAACAAACATTTGCTGATAGTATGAAAGAACCCATTGAAGGTATACTTAAAAATTCACAAGAAACATTTAAAAACAATTTCGAAAAACCTTTCCAAGAGTTGCTTGCAGGTATTTCTAAACGCATCAATGTCTCCACGGAAGAGGCAAAATCAATTGGAGCTAATGTTAAAGATACCTTTACAAATATCGTAAAGAATTTAGACGGAGAAATAGATGTGTCCCGTTCAAAGATCACAAATATATCAGATGAAGTGTTAGATTCATTCTCAACTCTGAGAACCACATTCTCAGATACAGTTATGAACACACTAAATCAAGTGTTGGGACAAGTTAGTAACCGCCTTAACCGTAGTGCACTTACAGTTGATGAATTCTGGGAAGATGCAAAAGGATCCTTACTACACACGATGAAAGATGTATGGTTCATCCGGTCCCCAGAGGGAATGAAATCACAATTAAATGATTCCGTTATGAAAGCAAAAATGCGGATTTTAATAGTTGCTCCAACATTAAATGAAATAGAAATTGAACCATTATTGAAACTTAAACGACATATCAATGTGAGAATCTGTTGTGAAATTGACGTTGGAAATAAAGAACATAAAGAAAAACTATCCAAATTGGAAGAACGTTCAAATTTCAGCTACCGACACAGAACCATAAAGAATTTATGGGGTATTAATCGCGATTATGAAGAAATAATTCTGGGCATTGTCAGTTCACAAGAAGAAGCTAGTGAATCTATTGATGTTGTTGGTATTGGAAGTTATCTACAAGAACACATTAAAATTTTGGTACCTATTCTCGAAGAAGCTTGGATGGGATCGCGTAAAGAAATTCCTGGTAAAGGTAAAGGGAAGAAAGAACCAGGAAAACTTACTGGAAGACGCACTTCTGTTTCTCAACGCAAGGCAAGAGCCCAGCCTTCCACACAAAGTAAACCCGTGCAAACCAAACAACCAACCACAAAACCAAAGAGTAAAGGAAAGACTCCGGCTAAAGCAAAGGCTATGTCATCCCCAGATGCTTCTGCTGACGTTCCTGCAGAACAATCTAAAGCAGAGGACAAAGTTTATGAGGAAATTGGGGCTCGATTTGATAAAATGAAATCTTCACTGAATTCCATAGATCCCAAGGATTTATCTACAAACTTAAAGGATTTACGGGATTATATTTTTGAAAATAAAGGATTTTCGCGAATATTAAACGACATGAAAAACTGGGCATCGCAAGTCAAATCAAAAAGCAAACTCGATGAGAAAACTATCAATATGTTAGAGAAAAAGATAGATGGTTGGAAGGAGAGCGTATCTAAATAAAATGTTGGAATTAAGATATGGAGGAAAGAAATAATATGAGAAAAAAGAAACTAATCTTGGGAATGGGATTGATGCTATTTATCGTTCTATTCAATCTTGCATTCACTCAAATCTACATAATAGACGATGATAAGCAACCCATTGAGATCAATGAGTCCCCTATCTTAACGCCTCTTGATTCTGGAATAGATTCAGAGGATAAACTATCGGGATTGGGCGATAACCTTACAGCTGATGAATATGCTAAATTTCAAAATAAGTCACAATATATAGAAGGATTGGAAAATGCTACATATGATCAAGCTTATATTAATATTACTGAAGAATGGACAGGATATGAATTATTTACCGAAGTGAGTTCACTTTCGGATAATAGAACTTGGCAGACAGACGGTGGAGTAGACACTTGGAAAAACTGGTCCTATGATGAAAGAGATTTCGAAGATTATGACGATAGTGGTGATAATGAAAACGAAAATTGTTTCGGAAACTGGACTAATGCTGCATCAACACCAGGTACTACGGATACAGGATCGTTGAAGGTTGGAGTAAATTATAACGGACCTGGTGATCAGTTGAATACTACTGAATATGCTGCATTTAATCAAACTATAAACTTCACTCGAGGAGAAGTATCTTATTGTAGATTAGATTTCGCTACGTATAACAACGGTAATCCTTCTGATATTTGCACTGCTTTTATTGATATTAATGGCTATAAAGTAGACTATGATGCATTTAGTGCGGGAGATAGAGGTAGTTGGGTAAATAGAAGTATTACAGTACCTACTTCTGAATTGGCCAGTTTATTTTCGGGGGGGGAAACAATCTATGTTAAAGTTGGAATTGATACACTAATCACTGCTCTATGGAATGATAATAGTGATCTCGGAAATACCCTTTATTATGATAATATCAGTTTGTGGATTAGAGCCGAGGCGAAGCCCCAACAAATTAATTTAACTGTCAATGAAACTGGGATTGTGGGTAATAATTATGGGATTGGTAATGGAACCCTCCTTAGCGAGTGGGATAATCCGTCATCAAGCGTTCCGATGATATTAATAGCAAACTTTTCTACGAATTCCAGTGATGTCCAATTTGAAACTGACTTAACATTATATTTAAATGATACAAAATCGACTCAAGATTATAATGGAGATCCTTATACAGAATTCTTTGTGAAAAGCGGTCAACAAGTAAATTGGACATCTTATTTCTACGGGTCGAGACCTACACCGTCACACAGTGATTATAATTATACCATGTATTTCCCAACTGATTGGGTTCCATGGTCGGCAATCAATCCAATTCCTGCAGAAGTAGTTAATGATTTAACAATTGACACGGGATCCTTTAACGCTCCTATTTCAATTTCAAATGATTTTCCCGGAACGTGGGAGATTGGCTTCAATTCCCCAAATTATGTTCAAGAAGTGAGGCTGTACCGCAATACTACGGATACCCCTCAACCCAATGCTTGGGAGGAAGTCTCTTCGTTATTTGCGGGAGATTACTTGAATGTTACTGCGAAGATAAAGCCAGACGGTCTTATTGGAAACTTAGAAGACACTAGTGCAATGCTTACAATCAAGTTTCCAAACGGGAGTATTTGGGTGTCCGAACAACAAATTAAGGAAGTATACAGTAATGTTGATGGAGGTATGGTGTATTTTGATGAGATTTCCATACCA
>WJKO01000469.1 GCA_014729055.1 Promethearchaeota archaeon
CCTATCTGGTTTTATTAGTGCTATCAGTCAATTTGCCGATGTCATTGGTGAGGGTTCTATAAAAAGCATGAATATTTCCCGGAAAAAATGGTCATATTATCAAACCGATAAAGGTCTTATTACAATATCTATATCAGGACAAACAGATGACGATGATCTTATCAAAAAACACTTCTTAGAGCCATTAGTTAAGAAATTTATAAATCATTACGGAACTTCTGTCGAAGATCATTCTATTGATCAGGATGCTTTCAGACATTTTAAAAAGCATGTGGATGCTCAAATGGAAGTTTATAAAAAAGTTTCAGCAGAACGAACAGACATTGCCCAGAAGACTCAGACTCTGACAATAACTGGCGCTAGTGAATTAATTGGGTTAGATAATCTAGCTCTAAGTCTTCGTCATGCAATGAATCATAAGCTTGTTCTTATTGGTGATAAACTCATTATACAAAAGATAGGTGCACTACTGCAGAGTCTCGCACCAGTGCATTTTACCACTGAACTAAATGAATATACTGATCTTTTTTTGATAACTGACGAAGCAGAATTAGAGAAAACAGATCCAAAAATCTCTTATACTTCGTTTAATGTCACAACCAGCGAATGGAAAAATTTAATATATAAAAAAGCAGATTATGAAAGAACTTTATTGAAAGAAGTTTTAAAGAAGGATTATTATCTATCTGATATGGATATGATGCTCCTTTTTCGGGACGAATATCTCAAGACAATGAATAAAATGACGGAGTATTTGACGATTATTAAAAAATTTGAAACACATCCATCATTGAGCAAAGAACTTCAAAAAGTCGAAAAAGATGGAGATAAAGCAGAATTTCTACGCGGTTATGTTAAGAAAAATACTGGTGTCGATGTGAATTCCTACTTAAAGGAGTCAAAATCGGGTAGATTTAGAGGATTGAGAAAAATATAACAATAACATATTTTATTAAAATGTAATCTATTGTTGAAATGTAGGGAAATTGAAATTGAGCGGAGAAAACAACAAAATCCTTTTTCTTGATGAAGACACACGATTCCCAGATTATTTGGGTCCTTGGTATAATCACGAGTATATTAATTATTATTCGATCCAAACCCAAAGTTGGCTTTTAGATTTAGAAAAGATTGCCATACAAAAAGAGTCAGAGTTCGATTCTGAACTGCAAAATTGGCCTGTTGGTCCAAATCACACAAATAAATATAAGGAATCAGTTCAATCGGTAAGGAAAGAAAGTATAGAGGGTTCATTTGATTCCAGTCAAAAATATGGAATATATTCGTCTGAACCTCCAGGGAAAAAAATCGAACCTTGGAAAGTATTTGTATTATATAGCATAGAACCAGATCTCGAATTAGATTGCGGTTTAAATCTCAATTGGACCCAGAAACTGACTGGTGGGAGTCATGCATTGCGACATATGCGATTTAAAGTCTTTGGAATGAAATTTGGAGAATCTCATGAAGCATTACATCATTATATACAAGCAGCAAAAAGGTCATTTGAATTAGATAATACATATTGGGGATGGAGATATTTATCCCGCGCAAGCCATTATCTGGCAGATCTTGGACATCCATTTCATGTAAATATTGCCCCTATTAAAGAAATATTGAAAATGTTTCTGAACTTCAAGGATTTTATGAAATTAATCTCGGCAACTCATACAACACATGAGGCATTTGTATTAAAGCAATTTCGAAAGAACTATAGACCTTATAAATCCGCAATACAAAAGGGAGCCATAGAAGGCATGCATTCAGAGACAATACCAGAAGAAATCATCGATTTCGATTCAATCTACGATAAGAATATAAAGAAGGAAATTAAGAAGTATATTCGAAGATCAGCAAACCGAATGCAACCAATCCACAAGATCATGGTAGATAATTGTGGTAAAGAATTGACAGAAGCTTATAGTACAATATATCAAGAAGAACAGGCGGATTTGGATTTATCAAAGAGAACAATCATTGCACGAAAAGGTGCTATTAAAATTTTGAATAGAAGCTTAAGCGGAAAAGAGAAAGAAAGACTCAATAAAATAACCGAATCATGTTTATTTGATGTTGGAAAAATGTTTGGTTTAATGTTTAGATTATTTAGATCAATTATTCTATGATTCTTTATGGATTATTTGCATTTTTCGTGATTTCTTGATAAAAATTCATATAGCTGAAAAACAAACTTGAGTTTATGGGGGAAGAGGAGAACAAGATCTATCTTAAAGAAATACCTGCAGAAGATGGATCTAATCGTGTTAAGAGTATAGATTCTTCTTCAGAGATATTATTGAGGGAAATTCCCAATCAAAGACATAATGAATCACTCGAGATTACCAAGAAGATGTGGTTGTCTCTCCTCGTTTCAGCCCTATTGATACCTTTTATGTTTGTCATGATCCCTTATTTATCGGGATCAGATGATCTGACAATTCAAGACTGCAATGCCAACATAGATAGTTTTAAAATGAGTCATATTGAAGGAAGCACTCATTATTTCTTGTTTAAAATTGAATTAAATAATCCTACTAAACGTAACTATACAATAGAAGATGTAGAAGCTGATTTGTATATTAAAAATATTTCGTTAACGCAAGTAAACCCCGAATGGAAAATTATACAAAAAAATCTTTACATAAATAAGACTTATTTTGTGGATAAAGAAACGCATGTAATGATTGATTTAATAATGCCAGTGACAGCAGACGATGAATCTACTATATCATTTCTTTCACTTTGTTTAATGCACAAAAACCACACAATTCGATTGTATGGTAATTTTTCTTTATCGATAGAGGATCCAGATTGTCTGTGTGTTGATATCGAAAAAAGGGCAAAAAATCTCTTCAATTATGAATTGACAGATGAAAAAAGCACACATTTACTGATAAACAATGATTTACTTTCAATTCCCGTAGAACCACCCGATACGACGACCAACATAACATATAGATGCAAGTATGTCAATAATTTCAGTTTCAATGTTATTATTAATCATTTAGAATTTGATTTAACTAATAGTTCTGGATATATTTTTGCACATCATGAAATTTCAGGGGTTCCCATTAA
Source organism: Promethearchaeota archaeon (assembly GCA_014729055.1). Classification (GTDB taxonomy): domain Archaea; phylum Asgardarchaeota; class Lokiarchaeia; order Sigyniarchaeales; family Promethearchaeaceae; genus WJKO01. Next base: position 3,076 of record WJKO01000469.1, read on the forward strand.
TCTCGCCCCAAACGAATATATCAATATTTCAGTTATGACTAATCCTGAAAAACAAGAGTTAACACGAATATTATCGGATCTATTAAGTGGGGTAGAGGATCTCTTCTGTATGGACAATCTGAGTGTTGAATTCGCTATCGGAAATCTACTAATAGACGGCTTTACTGATCATGAAATTGTGAAATCTGATATTGAATCTAGTCTAGAAATAGTTGGTTTTACAATATTTCCAATAACGCTTGATTTTGAACTTAATAATACTTGTGGTGTTGATTTCAATGTCACCTATATTGATATTACCGCCTATCTTGCTGGTACCGATGATAAAGCGATATGGTATAATGACACAGTAGACAAACCACCTTATGACTACGTGCCAATCCCCAGATATAGTAGCACAATTCTTGAGAATATGGCTGTTGGATATAATTTAGGTAATGCGCTTGCTGCACTCGATGAAGGAGAAAATGTTGATCTCATAGGATACCTTACTTGCGATTGTTATCAATATGAAGATGATGTGCCATTTATTTCATTAGATGTTGAAGTATAGATCTTATGGCATAAAATTACAATTCTATTGGGAAAGAATTAAGAAATGACTAATAGCTTTCTCAATCTCTGCACAATATCTTGATTAGATTCGGCAATATCTTCATTCTCATTTGGGTCGTTTCTTAAATTAAAAAGATGGAAAGGTGCTTCTAATATTTCTTTCTTTTTGAATTTTTGATTAGATTTCATGTTAGAGGTATAATATCCTGCAACTAATTTATATTGTCCATCGAACACCATCCGCCACGAAGCGAATCCAGAACGTGCATGTCTACGGGATAAATCTTGATTTCCCTCGAGAAAATCCTTTATAGATTGACTATTCATATAATTGGGGGTTGGAATTCTTGCATAATCCAAAAATGTGGCGCTGAGATCAAGGGTTTCAACTGGATCATCAATAATTCCCCAATGCTTAATACCAGGACCTGAAATTGCTAGTGGAACTCGTGATGATTCATCATAAGGCTGTCTCTTCGCCTTTAAGTTGTGATCTCCAAGCATTTCTCCGTGATCGCTTGAATACACGATGATTGTATTGTCAAATTCGTCTCTTTCTTTCAATTCATTAATATAAATACCAATCCATCGATCGATATTTTCAACCATCGCGGAGTAGTTCTGACGCATTCTTTGAGCTTGTCTATCATTGAATCGCGTACATTTGCTAGGTTCAGGAAATTCCACATCTTTCCACCGCTGTCTCATGGTTCTCGTAACATCCATTGGCTCATGAGGGCCGTTGAAGTTCACTTGCAAGAACCATGGTTTATCTTCAGGTGCACTTCTAATTAAATTCAAACCGTTACGTCCTATCCAGTTATCAGCATAATCTTCATCAGAAAGAGGAGTGCATAACCATCTTGTGTAATTATTTTTAAATATAAAATCCCTAACGTGTTTTTTTGCGAGACCTTTATCATCTAGATATTTAAGATACGGGCCCATCTCCTTTTCTTTATTTCTAAAAGTTCGAACTCCGTCGTGTTTTCCGCCATTATCTATTCCATCAGAAAACCCCCATAGATCGAGATAAGAAACCCCGTTAATAACTTGTTTGCCATCGTTCCCAAAACTTGAAAATGGTTTATTTAGATCAAATTTCCCGCATGCCATTGTATGGTAACCACTGTCCCTGAGTAGCGTGTAAAAAGTAGTTTCATCGACTGGATAGGGTTGTTTGTTGTTAATGATATTACAATTATCATATTCCCGACCCGATGCCAAACATGCACGAGATGGTGCACATAAAGGTGATGGACAATATGCTTTGGAGAAAAATACACCATTTTCTTTCATTTTTTTAATATTTGGTGTTCGAGCGGGAATGTTCTCGTTAAGTTCCGTCCAATCCCCTCGATGTTGATCGGGGAAAATAAGTAAAATATTTGGTCTCTTATCACTCATGGCTCTAGTAGAAATATTCTTTCTTATTAAAGAAATTTCTCTTAACTAAAATTTAAAGTATTTGCGAGAATTATACTACATTGTATAATGGAGATAAGACGTTGAAAAAACCAAACATTCTTATTATAATTACTGATCAGCAGTCTGGTAGTGCTATGAGCTGTGTGGGTAATGAAAATGTAAAAACTCCTGGTATTGACAGCATCGCAGACAATGGAGTAGTATTCTCTAAAGCATATTGCACAAATCCCGTATGTGTTCCATCAAGAGTGAGTATGTTTACGGGAAAAATGCCACATCGAGCAAAAATTTATTCTAATGTTCATAAAGCGAAAGATTTAGATAAATTCAGATGGTTAGGAAAACACCTTGCGGAAAATGGATATGATTGTGGGTATTTTGGAAAATGGCATCTTGTAATTCAACGATGGCGAAAATGGATCCATGGGTTTAAAAAAACATATATCTCTTGGGGAAAAAATCGAGACGAGAATACAATTCCACATGTAACAAAATTTCTTAGAAAAAAGCGGGAAAAACCATTCTTTGCAGTAGCTTCGTTTGTAAATCCTCATGATATTTGTCAATTTGCAAGAAGACAAGCATTACCAAATGGTGAAATTCCGGAGCCCCCTGAAAGTGACGAATTTCCTGAATTACCCAGCAGCTTTAATGTACCTGAAAATGAACCAGACACAATTCGGGAAGCAAATCAAGAAAGCTGGAAAAGATATCCGACAAAAGATTGGGATAAAAGAGACTGGAGGGAATATTTATGGGGGTATTATCGTTTGGTTGAGTTAGCCGATAAATGGATTGGCAAGGTTATGGATAGCGTACGTAAATATTGTGATTTAGAAAATACAGTCATTATTTTTGTGAGCGATCACGGAGAGGGCATGGCTTCACATCACTGGAATCAGAAACAAGTTCTCTATGAAACGACTACGCGAGTTCCTTTTATTATTAGTCAAAAAGGGACTACTCTACATGGTAAAATAAATAATACTCAGCTTGCATCTACGGGATTAGATCTATTTCCAACCATTTGTGATTTCGTAGGTATTTCTCCACCTAAAGACTTGTTTGGAATGAGTTTAAAAGATGTAGCAACAGGTAAGAGAGATAAAATCGAAAGAGATTTTGTTATGAGTGAGACAGAATTTGGAGGATTTGTAAAATGGGCAGGTGATCATTTCGGACGTGCCAACGGTAGAATGATAAGGACAGAACAATTTAAATACATGGTATATTCGAAAGGTAAAATTCGAGAACAATTGATAGATATTGATAAAGATCCAGGGGAAATGAACAATTTAGCTACGGATCCTAACTATAAAGAAGTATTAAATCGACACAGAGAACTATTAGAAAAATGGTGTAAAAAAACTGAGGATGATTTTGATTATATTTCATCTGAAATTTAGCTTTTATCTTTTATCTTTTATTCAATTTCCAATAGATTTTCTTATTCTTTTTATAAATATTCACAAATTGCTCAAACAAACAATCGTAGATTTTTCTGTGTTCTGGATTAGGTTTGAATACTTTTGAAATTTCAATTATGTTGCTTATGTCGTTGAAATTGATATAACCCAATCCCACGGACGCCACAAATGCAGCACCACGTGCATTAGCTTGTATCGGGTTTTTTACACGCCTAATTGTTCTATTCAAGACATCAGCGAATATCTGGCACCAAACATTACTATTTGCGCCACCACCAATTATGTTAATCGGATTCAATTCACGTTTACAGAATTTTTCAACATATTTTAACACCCATCTACTATTAAACGCAACTCCCTCAAAAACCGCCCTAATGGCATGGTCTAAGTTATGTTTTAGAGACAAATTATGAAATCCACCCCTTACGTGATGATCTTCAATCGGAGTCCTTTCTCCATATAACCAAGGGGTAAAAATTAGGTTCTCACTTCCAGCAGGAATTTTTTCTGCAATATCATCTAATTCACTGTATTCATGGGGTTTTGCTTCATTTGAATGATAATAAAGAATATTATCTCTAAGATAGGTAAGACACGCACCAGCGCTTTCCTGTTCATTCACAATCATATATTTCGTTGGATTTGCCGCAGGGACTGTGGCAATGTTATGAAATACGTCTGTCTTTTTGAAGGGAACATGGCAAATTACCCAACTAGAAGTCCCAATATAAATGTGAGTCTCATAGTCTTGAACTGCACCTGAACCTATGGCAGCCATATGGACATCAGAAGATCCAGAGATTACGGGCACATCCCCATTTATTCCAATCTCCTTCGCAACTTCGGGGTTTATTGTGCCAAGAATATCGGTTGATTTAATCATATCAGGTAGTTTTTCCTTATCTAATCCTAATTCTTTGATCAAGGAATCTTCATAGTGGATATTATTCAAATCTTTTATATTACATAGCCATAGTAAATGGTTAGTATCATAAGATGAAGCAAACTTACCGGTCAATCGAAGATTCATATAATCTTTAGCATCCAAGAACTTGTATGTTTTCTTATAGATTTCTGGCTTTTCTTTTTGAATAAACATAATATGCCCAATTGGTCCCTTTCCTGCTAAGCCAGGTCCACCTCCAGTTATAGGTAACCATCGTAGAAGTTTCTTTATAGAATATCCAGAGACATTAATTAACCCATGCATGGACTTCTTTACATGAGGAGAACCTCGAGAATCCATCCAACTGATTGCATTCATTAAGTGCTCTCCATTTTTATTAACCGGAACAGTACAACTCCATTGACTTGAAACACAGATTCCAACAATATTGGTCTCATCAATAATACTCTTTGAAACCAAACGCTTTGCACTTTTTTGAAACGCATTCCACCATTCATCTGGATTCTGTTCTGCTCCATCATCTCCGATGAGATATAAAGGCGTTTTTTCGAATTCCCACCCTAGTACATCTCCATAAACTGATACAATGGCTGTCTTCACTCCACTTGTCCCATGATCCACTGCTATGACGCATTTCTTAGCTTTTTTATTCATTTTCAATTTCAACTTCAATTTCATCTTTAGCAATACTTAATAGAACCACTAATAATGGAATTCTACCCGATTATCCATGTTTTCATCTGACTCTAAACAGATTTTATCTTGTGGGGAGCGTTTATTAATTTTTGGAGGAATAATTTCTACTTTCACGGATTCGGGAACGGAATATTCTAAAATGAACTTCTTTTCTTGGGCATTGAATTTCCAATTAATTTTTACGCTTCCTTTTATAGTGGGGATAATGACTTTTACATAACTCAAACCCATTAAATGAGGTTCAATCTTTATGTGTGTTGCACCCGGCTTCATTATTTTAAAACCCGCGCAATGTTTTATTAAATCAAAAGCAGGCGTTGCTGCCCAAGCGTGACAAAGAGATCCCGCATCAGACCATGTTTCCCAAATGGATGTAGCACCCATTTCAATCATTTTTACCCATCCATCTTGAATATATCGTTCGATGAGATCATATCTATTTACCTTTGCAAACATTTGGTTTACATGATGCATGAAGAATGGTTCTGCCATTATTACATGTTTCTCAGGATCAAGTGGTGCTGGACACTGATTCGTGAAAATTGGCTCTCGATTTTTCACGTATATCTCAGAGTAAGGTTTATCGAAAACATTTTCGATAATTAATTTTATTTGTTGTGCCGAACAAAGATCTGATAATATAGCTAATGCGTTGGTGTGAAAGGATATTTTTTTGCTTTTATCAACTATTTCACCATGAGTATCGATTCGGACAGCATCAATATAGGCATTTCTTTGCGAGTTCCATAGATATTTCGCAAAGTTCGCTTTAATTCTACTTTTAATTGGTTTAAATCTTGAAACTGCGTCCTCAAAAGTCGTGCCCTTACTGAGTTCAATAACTTCACATAGAACACGATAAAGTTGTGCATTTAAAACACCATTAATGCCCCATTTGTCATTATCACTCCAATCGATGAAAATCCAATGCGGGATTTCATTTAATAGACCAGAATTATCATCAATATATTGGATAAACCAACGAATTGCAATGATAACATAGGGCATTAACTCTTCTACAAGTTCATTATCACCCGTATACCAATAATATTCATAGAGCGTGGAGATCCAATATAATGTATAGTCAGGAATCAATGTTCCGTGGATCTCATGATCTCCAGGAGTTGCCATTTGGCATAGGCCGTCTCCGCGTTGACTTTGAGCTACTTGACGTAAAAGTTTATGCACAAGTGGAATATCTCCGTATGTCATCAAATTGACTAATACTTCGACATAAGCATCACCGACCCACTGTCGTTGTTCACGGCTAGGGCAATCTTCGTATCCATCGTGCATACAATTCCTCAAAGTCCATTTACAAGCGTTATACAACTTATTAATAGACGTCTGATCGCTTTGAAACATTCCTACCTCTTTAAGGGGATAAAGATAAAGATTAATTCCTACATTATTAATTTTAATGCTGGTTTTTTCAAGATGTTTACGTTTTTGACTCTCTGGTGCGGAAATATTCATTTGAATGTAGCGTAATCCATACCAATGGAATAATTCATGCTTATTTGTTCCCTTTCTGGCAATATATCTTCCCCCGTATTTTTGATGATAAGGTTGATATTTTGGTCTCGGATATTCCATATTATCATCTAATTTTTCCCCCCAACCCAGATCTACTATAATATCCTCTCGATCACATTCTATATCGAAAAATATAAAGCCAGAAACTTCTTTTCCCATGTCAAATACGCAACCCATCGGCGAATCTCCAACGTCAAATTCGATAGAATGATGTTGATTCCATTTTTCCGTTAGTTCAGTATTATTTGTTTTAAAATTGGAAAATGCAAGCTGCATAAAGAAATCTATTGGTTCTTCTCCTTCTTCCTCTGCATCTTTAAAGTCCTCTTCGTTAAAATAAGGTTCAACTTTTCCCGCTTGCACCATCGTTTCGGCGACCATTTTTTCCTCGGACAATCTTGGTATATCACATTTTACGAGTAACGGTTGTTCATTACGTTCATTGATGACTTTGGTATGGTTCCATTCACTACCAGAATCATTATAATCAATATCAAGCCACTCATCTGGCCATTTATTCCTATTAAAAATCTCTAAAAATGGTAGACCAACCCAATTTCTAAGCAGCGTATGCTTCCATGCATTGCAGATATACCCGCGTGTTTGCTTATTACTAGAAATGGTTAAAGA
>WJKO01000470.1 GCA_014729055.1 Promethearchaeota archaeon
ATATTATGGTACGGAGACCGATATTAGAATTAACTACAATGGGCATTTTAGGAAGTGTCGATGGCATTTCTAAAGACATTGATCGTTATTATGGAACATGCGGAAAAAGTGATCCAATGCAAGGCGTACCTGTATCTATGGGTGGTGCCGAAGTAAGATTAAGAGATATAGGCGTAGGAGGCGGTTTATAATGAGTATAGAAGAATTGCTTAACACCGCAGTAGATGTCGCAATAAATAAAGGCGCAAAAGAAGCAATAGCTAAAGTGCTAAATCAAGTGACTTATCAAATTCGGTTTTCAAATTCTCAAATTGATATATCGAAACAATGGAACAAAAATATATTAGAATTATTTTTGGCTAAACGGAGACGGATTAATGTTGTTAACATCACAGATCCGACAATATCAAAGATCGAGGAGATAATACCAAAGGCTGCTGAAAACTTAGGAAAAATATCGAAATCTCTGCTTTATTGGGGTATGGCTAAAAATAAATATAATTATAATAGCATCGAAGGACTTTATTATCCTGATATAACCGAATTCTATGAAAAAGTACCCGAATTAGTAAATGAGTCAGTGAATCAGGCGTTAGATGTAGGAGCTAAGAAGGTAGCCGGGGTTCTATACTTTGGGCACTCGAAGACTGGTGTGTTGACGAGTTATGGTAACGGCGGAATTTATGATACATCAGATTATCAATATACAATCCGTTCATTTATCGATGCTGAGAGCAGTGGGCAACAAAATATAGTTGGTCGAGATTTAAACGGAATAAATAATAAATTCAATCTAGCTGGTAAAGAATCCGCAAAGTTAGCTAAAAATGCTGTTAGTGGAAAGCAAGGGAAGGCAGGAACATATGACATAATAATGAGCCCTACAGTCGCAGCTAACATATTTGGACATATTATAAATGGTGCTAATCCCGTTTATATCATCGGAAAGATGAGTTGCTTAAAAGGTAAAATGAATAAGAAAATAGCCCCGAATAATCTTAGCGTTACGGATAATCCTCTTATAGAAGAAGGATTGAATAGCCGACCATTTGACTTTGAGGGAGTGCCATCTCAGGTTACTCCGATCATTAAAGACGGCGTATTGAGAAATTTAATTCATAATACCTCAAGTGCAAAGATATGGAAATTATTGGGTAAATGGCGTACAAAATCAACTGCTAACTCTTGGTTGGGTTCCGTTGTAATGGAAGATTTGGGTCCAAAAGTTCTTGCACCTTTGCCGACCAATAACGTATATAGTGCAGGAGATTATGATTTAGATGAAATTATCGCAGAATCACAAAAACCAACAATTTATGTAACCAGCAATTGGTATACGAGATTTACTAATAATCTTGAAGGAATATTCTCAACAATCCCGAGAGATGCAATGTTTTTAATTGAAAATGGCGAAATAAGACATCCAATTCGAAAGATAAGAATTGCAGATAATCTGCTTAGAATGCTAAAAAATATTCAATGTTTGGGGAATGATTTACAACAAGTGCAATGGTGGGAAGTCGAAACGCCTACTTTTATTCCAACTATAAAAGTTAAAGATGTATCGATAACTGCTGCAACAAAATAAAAGATAAAAAAAAGAGAAAAAGAATTAGTGATTCATTGAATACATAGATTTACAGGTCTAGAGTGATTTAATATATTCAACATAAGCTGCTGCATCTAATAAATCATCTGCGGGTGTTGCACCATCAAATTTAAAGAGCCAGCCCTCTCCATAGGGATCTTCATTAATTTTTTCTGGTTCATCTTCTAAATCTTGATTAATTGAAGCGACACTTCCGTTAACTGGGGAATAGATGTCTGCAACTGCTTTTTGTGCTTCTACCGCGATATCTTCTATTAAATCACCGGCACTAAGTTCTAATCCTTCTGCATCAACTAAATCGCACATTACAATATCTCCCAATTGAGATTGTGCGTAATCGGTAATTCCGACCGCTTTTTTGTCGGCGTCCCACCATTGATGTTGTTTTGAGTATTTCAAATTATCTGGAAAATTTAATTCCTTATCGCCAATCGTTGCTTTCATTTTTTATCACAATTGATTATTTTTTCAAATTTGATTTATGATAATCGTTTTAAGCTTAATTTATATCGTTAAAAAACTTTTATTTGAATGATTTAGTTAAATATATAAATATACATAAAAACGTTTAAGAGGATTTTATGGACATTATTAGTGAATTAATTAAGGATAATGAATTCAGAGATGACTATATGGACATTATCCGCAAATTACACTATTCCGAAACAGAGGATCAAAAAGCTAGAGAGCTACTTCGGAATATAATACTTTTAAAAAAAGGTTATTCCTTAGAATTTCAGATAAATAACATAAAAAATAAGATCGAAAGAACTGATACCCTTTTTATATTTGGAGGTGGACCAGGCACGGACGAATTCTGCAATCTACATGATGGTAATCCTCTAATTTTACAGCAAACAATAAAAAATAGTCTAGTGATAGCTGTTGATGGGGCGCTTGGAATATTGAATGACTACAATATACAGCCAGAAATCATTTTCACCGATCTTGACGGAATTCAGTTGAATTGGGTACAAAAACCAGACTTTGCCAACCCGATAATGATAATTCATGCTCACGGTGATAATATGGAAAAAATCAAAAAATTTAGACAATTTGTTTTAAATTATCCGGGTATTATAGGAACGACTCAGTCACAAACGCATTTACCGATAATTAACCATGGAGGATTCACAGATGGTGATAGAACTCTTTATTTAATTGATAACTTCTTAGAAAATAGGCATTCTGTCTATTTAATAGGGTTTGAGTTCGGAAAGATTGTTGGTAAACATTCAAAACCCTATTTAAAAGATAATATAACAGCTAGCGAAACTAAGAAACAGAAGTTAAAATTTGGTCGCAAATTTACAGAAAAAATTTGTTTGCATTCTGATGCAAGATTTTTATTCTTAGAGTTTTCTCATCCGGTCAAGACTAAATCCACAATTATAAAAATACATAATTTAGATGATCTACTCGATTTGTTTAAATAATTAAGGATCTTGGATTCCAAAATTGGTAATTTTAAACTCTATCTCTTTTTCCGGATATTTAGTTGAATTCATTAATTGGGCGTATCTGCTTTTTCTCTCATCCCGATATAGATAGACAATTTCATCAACATATTCATTGATGATATATTCCATAATTGGTTTGACAGAAAACTTATCAAATTTCGTTTGTATCCCTTTAACTTGTCCCGTTATTACTATGATCATATTATGTTTATTTTTGATTTCAGCCAATAACTTCATCAATTTCTTAAAATCTCGAGTTACAAATATATTTGATTTTTTTTCATCGTGAAAATCTGCTCGGATATAATTAGTAAGTGAATCTATAACTAAAAGCTGATAATTTTCATCCAAATTCTCTTTGGCTAGCTTTTCCAAAATAATTTTAAGAGTTGTTGTGCTTCCTATATCAAATATTTTAATTCTATTAAGGAGATCACTTGTTGGTATACTTTCTTCATTAAATTTTGCAATTTCGCTTAATCTTTCGGGTCTAAATGATTTTTCTGTATCTATGTAGAGAACCGATGCGCTCGTATCTTTTTTTTTAGAATTTATGAGTCTAAATGCCAGATCATGACAAATTTGAGTTTTCCCCGTTGCATACTCACCATAGAAAAAATAAAACGTCCTTAAGGAAAATCCACCTCCCAAAAGATCGTTAAAATTATTTGAATTTAAGGAAATTCTGTTTTTGTTAAGAGAATGGTGTTTAAGGTTTTGGTTCAGCTCATTAGTTGATAAAATTTGATTCTTCACTCTTTTTTTTTCGATTTTCTCAGCACATTCATCTATTGTGTGTCCAGTTATCTTACTCAATTCTTCTGGGGTAAAAATTTCGGAGTAATTGACTTCAATAGTTTTTGATTTTTGCTCGGATTTCTTCATATTCCTTATATGACTTTTCTTATTTTGTTTCAT
>WJKO01000471.1 GCA_014729055.1 Promethearchaeota archaeon
ATATAAGGCTTATGTGATCATTTATAGAGGAATTATGTTTTTAATGAAAACTAATATCAGCAAGAGAAGATTCTTTTATCTAAGTTTGATTTCTTTGCTTATAGGTTTTCAAGCGGTGCCCTTAGCATATGCTAAGCAGAGTTTTCCGGATTCATTCCAAGAAATCGATTATATGAAGTACGTTTTTTCTCAAGTATTTAGTCATTATGAGATGGGAACTCAAAGTGAAGGTGGATATATTGGAATTACTTTAAATGATGTCTTGGGTGATATAAATTTTTCGATAAATCATGAACTCAATATATGGATTAGAAGCTGCACAGAGCCTCACGATTTTGATTATGACATACGTTATAGGGTAAATCCGAACAGTAGATTAATTACGTATGTCGATTATTCGTCTTCAGGTTTTGATGCGAGTGGGTTAAAAAACAAGTACTGTTACTATTTTATTGATAAAAATATTCAAGAAGGTGATAACCGATATATCCTCCATGATGATTTGATGATTTTCAGAGGCGTTCCGTTTCATTATAGTCAATTTCATTGTGTTGGTATCGGAAGAGATGAAGATAGGATAAAAATTCAAGGGGACTATTATGACACAATCCGAATGCAATTTGATGTAAATAATGGAGACCCACAATTATTTTATACGGGTTCTGTGTGTGGGTTGGGAACAGGCATATTCATTAACGCTACAATCAATCTTTATTATGAAATAAAATCTGGTATGTTGCTTTATTCAACATCAGATTATTTGGAATATTATGCGGGAAATCCAACCGTACAACAACGCCATCTAATTCAAAGAACGATTGAGGTTGTCGATTATCCCGGAGAGACAGGAAATGGGTTCGTTGAAGAAGGTTCTGGGTTTGACGAATTCTGGCAAAATGAAGCAAATCGAATAGGGGTCTTCAGTATAATTGGTATAATCCTAATAACGATTGTCATAATGATGTTGATAAGAAGAAGAAGTATCCAATGGAAATATGAAGCGATTAAATCCATGATTAATGCTGAAGATAAATTAAAACTCGAAATAAAGAAACTCCGCAAGGAAATTGAAAATGAATTGAATGCCACTGAATAAAAGAAATCTATTTTAAATTAAAAACAAATGAATACTGAATCCAAGAGCAACAGAAGCAATAATTATCAATAAAATTGACAACGGAATACTTGGATCCCTTCCAAATTCCGTATAAACAACCAACGCTACAACAGCAATTATACCAACAATCACTAAGATCCAAGCTAACCATAATAGTGCCATAAATAGGAAAAAAGAGAAATTTCGTTTAAATCTTTTGGTTTATTTCTGAAAAGAATTAGTACAAATATTTGCTCTATAATTTCCGAATTGCTTTAATTTGAGAATTTAAAATCCCGATATTAATAAATAGAGCGAAGATCTGTTTAAAAGTGCATGCTTTATCATTAATTAAAGATTTTATTTTATCATAATCAAACGTGATAGACAGTTTTAAGTCTGCTGTATGAGATAAAATGGGATCTTTTTCGTCTAAACCGAATTGATGAATTTCAGCATCTGGAATTTTCTCCATAGTTGCCAACCAGCCAATCAATCTTTCTTTCTTCTCTACATCAATATTTAAGCTTTTATTTATCCTTTCGCTTAATTTATTATTTTCAATTTCTATTCTATTTCCGAAAGCATAATCCAGATTTAAACGTTCTTTGATAATATCGGTGAATAGACTGAGACTATTACTTATTAGAGCTATTTTATAATTCATTAATTTAAGAGCCCTAACCATTTCTTCAGTTCCCGGTGATATGCGAATATTTGATAGAATATGCATAACACTATCCAGTTCCAAACCTTTCAAATATTTCAAAAAGGTCATCTTGTTTTCTGACCCTTGATCGTCAATAGTTAACTCTGAAAAAATTGCTTTCTCTGATTTAGATAACCCTAATTCAACGATAAACTGTTTTAATCCTTGAATTTCTATCAGATTTTCATCAAGATCTAAAATGAGTAGTTTTCTTTTCTTCTCAAAAATATCTTCTTTCACAATTATTATCTGTAAACCTAGTTTCTCCCCTAATTGTTTTAAATTCTCATTAAAGTTATCAGTAGAATATTCGGTATCATCCAGTCCAGAAATATCCAAGAGAATTTCACAAGCAATTATCTCACCCCGAGAGATCATATTCATTCTATGAATATTCACGTTATGCTTACCCGCAAAATCAGATATGTTTGCAATCATTCCAGCTTTATCAGGACCAACAAAAACAATTCGACGCCATGATTTAAGTTCTTTCCTTAATCCGCCCTTAAATTCATTTATTGTCATTGCAAGTTGCGTTCCCGCAGCGATTTCTTCAAAACGTTTATTGAAATATTCAAGGGGGTTATCTATTGCATTTTTTGTAGGTTCAATAATAAGAATTATATAAAAAACACCATGTGGCGCACTTTGTTCAATATCAATAATATTATAACCAGCATTAGCTATCACCTTAGTAATCATAGCAATGAGCCCTGATCTATCTTGTCCCATCGCACTGATGATGAAATATTGTTCTTCCGTTTCTGCTATCATTCATTTTTTCCCCCTAATTCTTCATCAAATGAGTATTTCACGTCAATAAATTTAGAACGCAGAAAATTTACATCTTTTTTTACGGAATCTATGGACTCCTCCTTGATTATAAGCCGTTCAAAGAATTCAGCAATTAGTTTGAACTCTTCTTGCTTCATTCCAACATGTGTCATTTCCTGAACACCAAGTCGCATTCCAGAAGGATTAAAGGTATCCTTATTGACTAAATCTCCATGAATTAGATTTTTGTTCGTAATTATGTCTGCCTTTTCTAATAAGAGTGCATTATTGAGCCCTTTACCATATTGTGACAGATCTAATAATATTTGATGTGATTGTGTGTAACCCAATTTCTTTCCTAAAACTTTAAATCCCCGTTTGTCCAATTCCTTGGCAAAAAACTGCGCATTTACTATTATTTGATTTGCGTAATCCTCCCCGAATTCTTGCATTTCTTCACAGACAACGGTTAATGGTGGTAAACGATGTAAGTGATGATTACTTACGGTACCAGGAAATATTCCTTGCTGGATTTTCTCAAAATAATCTTCATTATTTGTTATAATGATCGCCCCTTGAGGTCCCGGGAAAGTCTTATGAGTAGAGCCGATTACTACATCAGCACCTTCTCCTAATGGATCTTGAAACTTACCGCCAGCAATTAACCCTAATATGTGCGATGCATCATAATGAATAATAGTATTTGTTTCATCACAAATTTTTCTAATTTCTTCTATAGGATGAGGAAAAAGGAATACACTAGCACCAAGGGTTATTAGTTTCGGTTTGATTCCTAGTATTAAATTACCGAATAAATCCATATCAATATTATAGTTATCATAATCAAACGGTATATCAAAGATTTTTAGACCTCGGAGTCCCGCACCCCCAAATTTTCTCATAGATATATGAGCTCCGTTTGGCACGCTTAATGTAAATATTTGATCGCCTCGTTTACATAATCCATAATATATCGCAATGTTTCCAATTGTGGCAGTCGGACATCTTACATCAGCGTACTTAGAATTAAACAATCTCTTTACTGCTGCAATGGTAATGGCTTCAATTTGATCTTGATAGTGTTGTCCTTGATATTCTCTATGAAATACAACACCTTCTGCATATCGATGGGCGAAATCGGAATAACTAAGAGATGTTGCTAGTTTACTGCATACGTTTTCACTTGCAATCAAATTAATAGTTTTCTTACCCCGCCAATCATTTTGATTTTCTACGCAAGTTTGAACTTTTTTAATTATTTTGTGATTCATCGAAATCTTGTTTCAAATAAATCTTTTTTCAATTAAATCTTTTTTCAATCCATAGTTTTTCAAATATTTGCCACCAAATTGTTTAAATTTTATCATTACAGCTAAAAATCATAAAGCAAATATCAATTATAGTTTGGAGCACAAAATATGCATTTTATAACTAGATTACTTGAAAATCCTAAGGATGAAGATCCTATTGAAAATATGTTATACGTTCATCGGCATTTTACCAGATATTCTAAAGGTGTGTTTGATGGTCCAGCAGTCAAGTTTAAACGGACTAAATCGAAAATATACGTTGACGGTTCGTTTGAATATGAAAATGCAATTACGTTGATTGCAGCTAATCTGCTCCCAGAAGATTATAATGATAAATTTAAAATTACTGGTGCAATCTACGGTGCAGGTGACTTCACAAAACTTTTACGCGATATTGGATTGAACTGGGAAGTGAGTAAAAGTACTGGAAAAACGAAGAATTTCCGCTGTAAAATTCAGCCGTCTGACGAGATATTGCTTAATAAAGAACAACTAAAGGATTTAATTACGATAGTGAGCCCAAAATGTTATGTTTTACTGAGTTTTAAAACGACAAATGATGAACCGATAAAACTTACGACAAAGAAAAAACCCCCAAGACCAAAATCAAAGGGAGGAAGTAAAGAAGATAGAGAGAAAGAATTAGCAAAGAAAATGAAGTTCTCAAAATTAAGAATGTCTTATTCGGAAGATGCATTTGAATATATCTGTAAGATATTAGCTCCAGATTTCATCGATGAAATTAATTCTAAAACTAAAACGATTGAACTTTACAATAGATACTTCATTGATAATTTAATTCTACCTTCTCGAAAAAAAGTTAAAAACTCCATTTTAATCAGAAAACTGGCGATTAGAGAAGGAAAACTGAGGAGAAGAGCCGTTATAGATGATGAAGAGTTCTCACATGACATCGAGCTCCGTATTTAATTCTTAATTTTTTATTCTTACTCTCATTATAAACTTGGACAAATGTACCC
>WJKO01000472.1 GCA_014729055.1 Promethearchaeota archaeon
GGATTAGTGATGTTTCGATTTCAATAGATTCAGGCGAGTTCATCTTAATAACTGGTGCGTCGGGCTCGGGTAAAAGTACTTTAATTCGAACTTTTAACGGTTTGATCCCCCATTTCTATGGAGGCACTTATGAGGGAACTATTAAGGTCTTGGGTATGGATCCCGTGGAGTCAGAAACCCGAAAATTTGCAGATAAGGTAGGAATCGTGTTTCAGAACCCCGACAACCAGCTTTTTATGACAGACGTTGAATCAGAGATTGCATTTGGTCTGGAAAATATGCAGTTTTCTGAGAGGAAAATGAACGAACGCATTGAAGAAACATTAGAATCACTTGGAATAAGTTCGTTAAAAAATAGGATTATTGGGAATTTATCTGGTGGAGAGAAACAGAAAGTTGCAATTGCTTCTGTCCTTGCAATGCATCCTAAAATCTTAGTCTTAGATGAACCCACATCAGAACTGGATCCAAAAGCTGCCAGGGATATCCTCCGTTTACTTCAAAAGATGAATGATAAACTCGGGATTACCATAATTGTAGTTGAACACAGACTGGAACGGGTACTTCCATACGTTGATCGGGTCATTGTTCTCAGGACGAGTAAAATATTCTTAGATGATACCCCCGAAAACATATTCAGCAACGGGAAGATTGATAAAAAGCAAAATGGTTATTTAAAGCATGTAAACGTACCCGACTTAGTGCTTTTGCATTACAAACTCAAAGATCGCTTTGAAAAAGAACTAAGGGGCGTCAGACCAGCTACCTCTGTTAGAGATGCCTATAATAAATTAGGGTTTTTTATTAATAACCTTGAATTTACCACCCCCACAATTCATTCGAGGAATCTATTGAATCGCAAGAACCTAGTAATTGATATCGAAAATCTAAACTTTGACTACCCAGACAAGAAGGATGTGTTAAATGGGATTTCTCTAAAGGTGTCTAAGGGCGAGTTTTTAGCAGTTGTAGGCGTGAATGGGTCTGGTAAATCTACATTGCTTAAACATCTGAACGGGTTACTTAAACCTAAATCTGGTAGCGTTTTAATCAACGGAATTTCAACGAAAAAAACAACCGTATCTAAAATGTCAAATCACGTAGGATTAATGTTTCAAAATCCGTCGATCCAGTTTTATAGAGATACCGTGGAAGCAGAATTATCTGCAATTGTATATAATTATATTGATGATCTAAACGATATTCCAAAGCGTGTAAATGATATGCTTAAATTATTTGAGTTGGAACCATATAGAGATACATATCCGAGATATCTCTCTTTAGGAGAACAACAGAAAACATCAATGGCAGCTGCCCTAATATCGAAACCCGAAATATTGGCGTTAGATGAACCCACACATGGTTTAGATTACGTACAGAAATTGCGATTGTTTCAGTTTTTGGCGGACTATACCAAGAAAGGCAATGTAGTGATTACAGCATCTCATGACATAGATACCATCTCGAAGTTTGCAGATCGAGTTGTCTTAATAGACGAAGGAAGGATTATATTGGACGGAGATCCTCGGGAAACTTTACCCGCGACCCGTAACTTCCAACCCAGCATTACCAGGTTTGCCAAAATGTTTCCAAATGTTCCAGACAATATTGTCACAATCGATCAATTTATGGATAGCATCATTACATCATTACTTGAGGAATGAAATTGTTGTCTTCTTAAGAAATGGATTTAGAACTAAATTTAAGAATTGAGGTAAAAAGAATGTATAAACTTAACGAATTAACTAAAAACCAATCGATTGGTAGATCCAATGTCTTTATTATCTTTCTTTTTCTCCTCCAGCTTTTCATTAATTGCATGTTATTCAATCACATACTTTTTATCGTACTTGATTATGTTATTATTCTCACAATCGCGGGTTCAAATAAGTTTCTAAGAGACTTATCCATATATCTCAAGATGGGGATATTTTTCGGTATTTTTGTCTTGATCTTTAATATTATACTTAACCCTAATGGCGAAACCAAATTAGTTGAAACTACCTTTCAACTGCCCTTATATGGCAACCTAACGATTACTTTAGAAACGGTTATAAATTCTGCCATCTCAATATTATCGCTGATTTCACTTATCATGGTCTTCGGTTTGATGAATAAATTGATCAATCCCGATGGATTAACGAAAATTTTTGCGAAGATGAGATTACCATATTCAATAACCTTTATGATTATAACATCCATCAGATTCTTCCCCTTGCTAATACAAGATTTAAAAAGTATTACAGAGGTGCAAAAATCAAGAGGATTTGAGTTAGAGGGGCGAAATTTCCTCGTAAAGATTAAAAATCAAATTGTCATCATCTTGCCTTTACTCACAAATTCGCTTGATCGGTCAATTCAGATGGCAGAGGCACTTGAAGCCCGTGGATTCGGAATGAATAAGAAAAGGACTATGCACAATCCAATAAAATTCAGAAAAACATCATATTTATCTATCATTATAACAATAATTTCAGTAGGATTTAGTATAGCAATATTCGTGCTAGGCATTGCTACCTTTGACCCATATCCGAAATTTAATGGATTCGGATTGCATTTAAACTCACTCATTATCTTTATCATCCATTTAACTTTACATCTACTCAATTATTATGTAATCTATATGGAGGGCAAACTCAAATGAAAAAAAGCACCATTGTGCTCATTATCTTAAACATCTTAGGAATTGCCTCGATTATTATACCTTTATATATATCTGAAGATTCCACAAGCGGGTTTTTTACACTAGATTCGTTGCTTACTTTAGAGATTATACTTTACGTCGTCTTTTTCATAGTTGGAATATATTTCAGACTACAAGAAAAAGGGCTGAATACGAAGGAATTGTCTTTTATAGCGATCTATGGGACGTTTACAGCAGTCGCAAGAATTCCGTTTTCAGGATTACCTAACATACAACCTTGTTCATATTTAATTATCTGTGCTGGTATTGTGTTTGGACCGCTCATCGGTTTCATTATTGGAGGTAATGTTGCAATTATATCTAATATTTTTGTGGGTCAAGGTCCTTGGACCATATTCCAGATTTTCGCATGGGGTTCCATGGGTGCATCAACGGGGATATTTTACAAAATCAGCCAAAGAAAGGGGATTAATTATCGACCGAAGAAATGGGCGTTAGCAATTTTTGGTTTCGTCTGGGGTTTTCTGTTTGGATGGATAATGAATCTTTGGTCTTGGTTACTCTACATTCACCCACATACATGGGTTTCCTTTTTTACAGTAAATATAACCAGTGTATATTTTGATCTATTCCATGCCATCAGTAATGCTGTTTTTCTAGGTGTATTCGCACATCCTACTTTAAACATACTCAGCAGGTATAGACAGCGATTTCAGGTAAAGATAATTCAAAGTGAAGAACGGATGTCTACAATATCACCAGAATAGAACGAAATTCCATCGTTTTCAATTCAACCCGACAAGTGATTTTTACTATTTTAAAATATTTTAAAATTTTTTACTATTTTTAAAATTTTCAGAAAAAAGCTTTTTTAGTTGAATGTGAACATAATACAAATTATGAGTATGGATAAACTGATTGATGACATATTGGAAAAGCTTGAAGAGAATGATGTTATCAAATTTGAGGACCTTACACTCGAAGGCGACAAGATAGAGATTCGCGGTAATGCCGGAAGTCTTCCTAAAATCGAAATGAAGAAATAATGTTATGAATTTCATAAATATAGATTTTTTCAATGTATTTTAGATCGAGTTTTCAATTTTTTCATTATTTGTTTTTTCATTTTTTTTCGTAAAACGTCAATGTAAATTTTAAATTCAAAACGAAATCTTTTGATAAGTATGAGCTTTGAAAAACTAGCCGA
>WJKO01000004.1 GCA_014729055.1 Promethearchaeota archaeon
ATTATATCCCGACACAGATTCTCGTGAAATAATTCTAAATAAAGAACAATTGAAAACACTGGAACAAGACTTACCAGATTATCCGTGGGATCTGATTGAAGAGTATTCTAAAAAATATAAAATTAATAAAAATATCTTTTCAGATCTTTTATTAGATGGATATTTGCCTTTATTCGATAAGATTATGGTATTTTTTAAGGGAAAACCTATGTTAGTAGCCACAACCTTCTTAGAAATGGTTACAGCATTGAGAAGAGATGGATATGATATTGACAATTTATCTGATGAGAATATGGTTAATGTTTTTAAACTGATTAATCAGAAAAAGATTGCTAAAGAAGCAATTGAGACGGTATTACAATATCTTTGTGAACATCCGGATGAAAATGTTGAAGATTCAATAGAAAAGATGAATATATCCTCAATGAAAAAAGAGGATTTAGTAAAAATTGTGCAAAATATCGTTCCTCAATTTAAAGATCTTATCGAGGAACGGAATATGGGTGCTATGGGACCAGTTATGGGAGCAGTAATGAAAGAAGTCCGGGGAAAAATTGATGGAAAGATCGTTAGTCAAGTGGTAAAGGCAGAAATTCAGAAAAAAGCTAAGAAAAAAAAATCAGGAGGTAAATAATAATGAGTGATGAGAAACCACAAGGATATAAAAAGAGGTCTTTAGAATTTTTCGATAAAAATGACGTATATGCATGGAATGAAGTGGAAATAACTAAACATAAAGCAGTATATAAGGGAATTCTATTGCCTAGAAATAAGTTCGCTAAAGATGGATTCGTTGAAATCAAACTTAAGAATGGCTATAATATTGGAATAGAGATTACCGATAATACCAAAATTAAAGTCCTCGGCAAAAAACCCCCAATGTCTGTTGAATTTCAAGGCGTCAAAGTTCCTAAAGATAAGAATAAGCCCAATGTAACGTTACTCGGAACTGGAGGAACGATTGCATCTCGACTGGACTACGTAACTGGTGGCGTCATTCCTGCCTTTAGACCGCATGAATTATTTGCAGCAGTTCCAGAATTATCTGATATATGTAATTTGGATACTGAAGTTGTATTCCAAATCTTTTCTGAGGATATGAATCCAAAACACTGGTTGAAATTGGCAGAAAAAGTAGCGAAACTAAGTAATTCAGGAGTTGAGGGGATTGTGATTGGTCATGGGACTGATACAATGGCTTATAGCACCGCCGCCCTATCCTTTTTAGTCCAAAATTTAAAATGTCCTGTTGTTTTCGTAGGTTCTCAGAGAAGCAGTGATAGACCATCATCGGACGCAGCATTAAACTTAATAAATGCAGTATCACTTGCAGCAAATGCAGATCTTGCTGAAGTCGTATTGTGTATGTTGGGTACGACTTCCCATGATTATGGACTTTTTCACCGCGGAACTCTTGTAAGGAAGATGCATTCCTCTGTTCGTCATACTTTCAGAACCATCGGAGATATTCCTCTTGGAAAAATAAAAAATGGCAAGATAACCTATTTTAAAGATGATATGGTCAGAAAAAGTACGCTCAATAAGAAATTAAAGACCACCGCATATAAAAAAATAGAAGATAAAGTCGGACTGATTTATATATACCCGGGAATAGATACTGATATAGTAGATAATTACATAGATAAGGGATATAAAGGTCTTGTACTTGCGGGTACGGGTTTAGGACATACACCTCACACATTATTTGATTCTTTTAAACGCGGTATTGAAGAGGGAATGACTATTGTAATGACTGTTCAGACATTATGGGGTTTTACAGGTATGAATGTATACGAAACAGGGAGGGAAGAGCAACAAATAGGGATCATCCCTGGTAAAAATATGTTACCCGAAACTGCATATGTTAAATTGTGTTGGGTTCTGGGGAATTACGATGATTCTGATAAAATCAAAGAAATAATGCAGTCCAATGTTGTTGGTGAAATTTTAGAGGGTGAACCTGAAAATGGGTTTCAAGTTTTCCAAGGAATTGAATAATTAATTTATTTTTTATCTTATTTTAATCAAACGTATTTTTAATCAGAGAGTATTTTAATGAGAGAATCTCATATGTAAAATGATATAGATGACAGAAGGAATATTAGTTGTATATTATAGTCTAACGGGCAATACAGAGTTAATAGCGGAGTCAATTGCAGAAGCCATCAATGCCGATCTGCTTAAAATTGAACCCAATAAAGAAATTAGCCAAGAAGGTGGAAAAAAGTTCTTGTGGGGAGGAAAACAGAGTATTATGCACGAAAAACCAGAGCTTCAACCTTATTCTATCAATCCAGAGGATTATAATACTCTAATACTAGGCACTCCCGTCTGGGCTTGGAACTACTCACCTCCAATTCGCTCATTCATTGAAAAACATGACTTAAAAAATAAAAATATTGGAATTTGGGTTTGTTGTATGGGAAAGCCAAAACGGGCACTCCGTAAACTTCAAAGACGATTATATGCCAATAATATTTTGGGCATTACGTCCTTCATTGAACCGTTGAAACACGATCCCGAAAAATCTGCACAGAAAGCTAAAGAATGGGCTTCTTCTCTAATAAAAACCGCTAAAGCTGATGACCGTAGCCCTGCTGAAACAAGCGAATCTGCTGAGCCTGGTGAACCTTCCTAGTTATTTATAAGATCGTATTCTATTTTGTCACTTTTAGTAAACGTGCCGTATTGTCGTTAAAAATCAACTTTTTTTGAGATGTAGGTAGATTCATTAATGCAATTTTATCATATTCAGGTGTCCATGGACTTGCTGGCGGCGTATCGCTTCCAAATAAGACATGATCTGCACCAAATATCTTCGCATATGAAGCGATTCCAAATGGAATCGACACAGATGTTTCAAAAAATATATTCTTAGCCAATGTTCCTAATGATTTCACTGCGGCGACGACTTCGATAACGAATTCCATTGTATACGAGGCATGTCCGATAATCAATTTTAAGTCTGGGTTTTCACGGACCAAAGGAATCAATGAAAACGGACTGGTTCTAGGTGCTGCAAAAACCCCTCCCGATGGATGAATGTATAAAGGTTTATCATATTTTGTGAGCAATTCTGCCACTGGATATAAACGCTCAACAGCAACGGGAATCATAGCCAGTTGCAATTTTACACCATAAAATTCATTATTTAAAGCATCTTCTAATATTTTTAAGCCCTTTTTTTGATCTTCATCTTTTGGATCTGTGGGATTATACCAGAAAAATGGAAATATACGTTCGGGGTTCGACTTCTGCAATTCAATAACTTTTTGGTGATCTGGTTGACCATTCTCAGAAAACTCACTAAATATATTAAATTTCTGCAAGTTTGTTTTTCCTAATTTTAAAAGTTGTCCCATTTTATCTTTTAATACGCTCATATTTGCTTTTGTATTCAGAGTGTTTATAATTGCACGATCAATTCCATTTGCATCTAAATAATCGATAAAACTCATGTCTGGCGGCTTAAAGATACCTGTATAATGCATATGGGCATCGAAGATATAATTTCCATCTCTCATTGTATTCGATTTATTTAATGTTAGATTTCATATAATTTCTATTCTTTTACATGATCTCTTTATATTATCTAACATCAAATAATAGATCATGTCTGAAGATTTGAATATAATACTAGGAATCCTTATCGGAATTATTGCCTATATCATTTTATATATCGGGAAAGGAATCCAAAAATATGCAATTGAAGGGTTCAAAACTGATAAGGATCAAAAAGGTAAGAATTCGAGCTTATGGATTTTCGGTACCGTTTTAACCGCTTCGTTTATGTTTATAAAAATAATTCCGCTTGCGATTTTTAATACACCGGCTAACGTTATCGCGCCCCTTGAAGGAATTGGTTTAATTACTTTGTTAATATTTTCATATTATGTTTTAAAAGAATCAATTAAATTGATACAAATTATAGGAGCAATAGTCATTATTATCGGAATTGTTCTTATTAATATAGTATCTAGCTCGAGCGGAGAAGCACAACTCTCAGATTTTAATTCCTTTACGTTCTGGGTTTCATTGGTGGTAATTATGGGGATAGAATTCACATTGATACTAATCAGTAAATTAAATAATTATAAATTAGCAGGTGTGATTATTGGGTTGAATGCGGGTACATTAATGGCATTTCAGACCTTAGTCACACGCTTAATGGACATTGACGAGCTTGCGGTCGTATTCACGTTTATTATGTTCGCATTTGCGACAGCAACATTAGCAATGACTCAATTTGCGTTTGCTAAAGCAGATGCCAGTCAAGTAGTACCGAGTTTTACGTCAGCCAGTATAATAATAACTGCAATTATTGGCAAACTCTCTTTAAATGAAGCCTTGGTAGATATCCAAATAATTGGAATTGTAATAATTGTTATTGGCGTTATAATTTTAACAGCCGTTCCAAAAGAAAAAGAGGGCATAATCATGAAGGAACCTGTTATTGACCCAACAGCAGATTCCAATGAAGCATCAAATTCTGATCAAGTATCAAAATCTGATCAAGTATCGAAATCTGATCAGATTCAAAACTAATGTTTTTAAGCATCATATTTCCATTTTTAAGCATATTCTATTTTTTAATTTTCTTCATCTCTGAAAGAGATCGAGAAGATTGTTGCATTCTTGAATTTCATGCGAACACGTAAATGTACGTCATCAAAATCCCTTATATCTCCTATATCATTCCAAGTTAATTGTTCGAGATTAATATCCCCGGTTTTTTCATCAAAATCATCTAATCCAAATCCCGGTAATGTTTTTCGCATGAAATCGTCCCATAATTCGATGAATATAAAGCCGTTTTCCCGGATTACTGCATTTAAGAACATATATTTACTTTTTACCAACATACTGGGCGTCCAGAACTCACTTAAACCCTCTTTCTTGTTTGATAATCCACAAAATCTGTCTTCTTTCCACTCAATAGCTCGAATTTCACCAAATTTGCCCTTTGCTGGCTTTTTAACTCCATGATTGATCTTGTATAACATCATAGGATATCTCCAAGCTGGCAGTTTTTCTGCTTTTCCAATAGATTTCCAACTTCCGTGCCCTATATATGACATGCCTGGCGGCTCAATAGGTAGTAATGGGTCTTGAAATTTGTACCATTGTTGATTATTTCTCGAGATCCATAATTCGGAATCAACATAATTTTGATGTCGATGATAAATTGAAGGAAACATGAGATATACATCATTGCTGGAAGGCCATCTTTGGAATCCGTTTGTATAATAATCATCTTGAACTTGTCTATTTGGATCCGAGCAAATGAGGATCGTTGGTTCGGGCCATTGTGCAAAATCTGAGGTTTCAGATCGCCCAATCATCCGTTTATTCAAATAATCTATCCGAAAAAACCCGATATATTTATCTTTATCTGCGTCAAATAATATACAGTTCTGCGAATCTGCGTGGGCATTTATAATAGGCTTATCATCATTAAACCTGTTCCAGTGAATTGTTTTTCCCTTCGTAGACTAATTTATATTTCTCACTGGGCGGCGCTAATGGATCCTTGAAAACACTTGCACCATGAGCGCCTACATTATGAAGATTTGCCGATGGGCGATATATTATATTGGTTTCCTTATACTCGTTATTCCAAGGAAATATATCCAACTTTGGTTTGATCCAGTTTTTTCCATCATCACTCTGAGCAAGGCAAAGGATTGAATCTTTATCGTGTACTTTTCCTTCATCACTCGGAAAGCATTCATAATACAGATTTAACTTTTCATTTATTTCAATCACGCAAACATAAGGACCAAAATAGTCTTCTTCCCAAGGGAATTCGTGCTTAATTAAAGGTTTAGGAACTATCTGCGGCGCATATTGTTTAATCTCCAAATTTTTGGCTAAATTTTCGCTATTTACCGTATCTCTGTATTGACTCCACCGATGCCCATAACCAGGATCGACCCACTTCCAATCACAAAATATAATTTTTTCGTTTTGAATAATCGAAGTCCATTTCATTATAATCCTATGAAGTTATGCAAATCATAAAAATTATGTAACCTACAAAATTGATTTTTGTATGGATTCGAAAAAAGATTTTAAAACAAAATATTCAAAAATAGAAGGATTAATTGCCGCAGCGTTCTCTCCTTTGGATAATATGGGAAGACTCAACGTCGATATAATACCAGAATACTATGATTTTTTGCGTAATAATAACGTAAAAGGCGTCTTTATAAACGGAACTTCGGGTGAAGCATTCAGTCTTACAAGCGCGGAGCGTAATAAGATCGTTGATGCTTGGGTTGATGCCAGGAACAATGCGGGAGATGGATCAAATACCTTTAAGTTAATTGTACAAGTGGGCGGTACTGGTATTGAAGATGAAAAGAGACTAGCAGACCATATAAAAAATAAGCCAATTGATGGATTTAGCAGTATGGCTCCAATATTTTTTAAACCAACAGATCGATTTGAATTAATTAAACACATCCAACAGCTCGCCTTGATTGCACCAAATCTACCATATTATTACTATCATGTACCACAGATTAGCGGTGTCGATTTTCCTATGTTGAATTTCTTAGATACTATACAAGAATCAGACTATGAAATACCCAATTTTGCGGGTATAAAATTTTCTCTCCCTAATTTCTATGATTATATGAGCTGTCAAGTAAAATATGGGGAAAGATATGATATGCCTTTTTGTTCAGACCAGATTTTAATCTGCGCTCTTACGCTAGGGGCACAAGGGAGCATCGGTTCGACTTATAATTACTCCGCACCATTATCTAACGAAGTTATACGGCTATTTCAAGAAGGACACGTCATCAAAGCACGTAATTTAGAAGAGAAGCTTAATCAATTAAGTAAATTCTTGCATGAAACTAAAGCATATTTCGCAATTGCAAAACGTCTTTTAAAGAGAAAGAATATTGATTTGGGTATCGTGCGTAGCCCATTAATGAATTTATCAATGCTACAAGCTAATGAGAAAGAAATAATGCAGTCTGTCGATAAATATATCGAAAAGATTGACGTTAAAAATTTGCTCTGCAAATAAGTTAAATTGAAGCAAGAGCAGTTTTATAAATTTCTTCTTTATCTTTTAATAACTCTAATTCCCGTTTGTTTTTACAAAGTTTGATTTTTTTTGCCACTGATTCTAACGCCTCTGTAACGAAAGATCGCATTTTTTCATCCACCATTCCTTCTTCTTCTGCCTTTTGAGTGAGCATGGAAATAGTGCCTTTTCTCATCCAATATATGTCTGAAGCATGCTTAGATAAATTTCCGATAAGATTTGGATGATAATCACGGATATATTTATCAAGTGCGAATGAAATTCTGTTTTTTAGCGAAAGATCTTTATTAAGGTTCCCAAACATACATAGATTTATCTTTTCTTTGAATAAAATTTTAACGCTTATTTTCGCAATAACTCGCATCAGAATGCAATGTATTTCTCGTTATTTTCATCTATCTATATTCAAAAAATTTATAATTTAGGATAAATACCCAAATCTATCCTTTTAGGAGATTTCGATAAATAATTCAGTGTCTTGTCCGCAAGTCGAAATCGTATAAAAATGTGGACAGGACGATAAAAACAATAAGGAAAGGATATAGATGGGAAAACGTATTTTAGTTCAACGTAGAGGTCGTGGAACTCCAAACTGGCAGTCACCCACCCATAAACGGCGTGGAAAGGTCAAATATAGATACTTTAAGAAAGGTTCAGAGGACACGACAGCAAAAATAAGAGATTTAATTCATGATCCTGGTCGTGGTGCACCATTAGCGCAAATATTATATGAAGATGGCAAAAAGGGACTCTATTTACCTCCTGAGGGTGTTTTCGTAGGTGATACGATACACATTGGAGATAAAATAAAGATCAAGGTTGGTAATATATTGAAACTGAGAAATGTCCCCGAAGGAACTCGTATATATAATATCGAAGGAGAACCAATGGACGGTGGTAAGTTTGTGAGAGGTTCGGGTACATTTGGAACAGTTGTTTCGAAAGACGAAAAATTCGCTAATGTAAAATTACCCTCCCAAAAATCACGGAAGTTTTTACTCGATTGTAGATGCACAGTGGGATTGGTTGCAGGCGGCGGAAGAACGGAAAAACCATTTCTGAAAGCGGGTGCTAAATATCACTGGATGAAAACTAAACATAGTGTGTGGCCGCGAACTAGTGGTGTAGCAATGACCGCAGCATCACATCCATTCGGCGGCGGAGGTCATAAAAGTCCGCACAAGCCAACAACAATAGGTCGTAACGCACCCCCAGGTCGAAAAGTAGGATTAATAGCTGCGCGTAGAACTGGGCTTTTAAGAGGTCGACGAATTAAACAAGAACAGAAAAAATAGAAATAAAAATTTTAATTAATTGATTATAAAGAAATATTTGAATCAATGCTTGTCGTATTTATATGGGATCTTTTCATCATCATCCTCACAAACGACTTTTCCGCATTCCAAATTGTTAATATCATTGTAATCCGCTGTAATTAGAGTATGTTCACGATGATGGCTTTCAAACATTTCTTGTTTCTTTTTGCTTTCGTAATCTTCGCGAATTATAATGTACGTCTTGCACTTTAGGCAAACTCTTATTTTTAAATCATGACTCATATACGCTCATATCCTTGTTTTATTTATATAATTTTAATCTTTTATTTCAGTAAATAATATTTCTTTGAACTCATTGAATCCAACTTTTCGCCAAAACTTGGTTGATATTTCATTTTTCACGGAAACTACAACTTCGATTCTCTTTATATGTCTCTGTTTAAACCAATTTAATGTTTTAAGGACTAATTCTCTACCGATGCCTGATTTTCTGCACTTGTCAGTAACAGATATATCGACTATAAACCCAAATAACATTCTATCAAAAACTGGTAGAAATTCCGCGATATATGCGTATATATATCCTACAATTTGGTTTGAGTTTTCGGCTACTAAGACTAAATTGGTAGACTTCTTTTCAATGGCTTCTAAAATCCTTTTTTTCCAATATACATGTCCTTCTTTACCCCTTTGAAAATAAATATCACGTTTAGCGTGGAAGTCCATCAATTCTTTCCATAGTTCACCGATCTGTTCTATATCTTTCTCAGTTGCCCGACGGATGTGAAAATGTTGTCCTTTGGATTTTTTCATTCGAAACCAGTCTTTTAATCTCTTTTTGCTTTAATTGTCGATATTCTTAAAATTTACGCTTTGAAAAATTTATACTAATTTAGTTAAGGTAATCGTTACTACGTTTTTTGCAAGCATAGGAACGTTAATTCCGAACGAAACTGAAACCTCAGCTAGTGAATCTCTTTCTGTAAGGCGTGTTTCCAGATCATCAAACCGACTTGAAATATATTCCTGTAATTTTTCCATTACTTTTCTCTGTTTTTCGTCTGATGGTTGGCTAATATCATCAAGTTTATCAGAATCTATCTTAAAAGTAGCGGAAATCCCATTTTCATTCACTTTTCCTTCAATATTGATGAGGGTCGTGAAGTCATCAAAAAAGTTACTTTTACGAGTAGCCACGACCCGGAGAACCGCATCTCGAATCTGTCCCATATTTTTCAAGTCAAATGTCCTTTTTTCCTTACCTATTTTGTCCCGAACGACCATTATTATCACTTTTATTTCAATTCAACCATAATTTTATAATTGATTGTGATCATTTTTTCACAACAGAATTTCATAATGGAATTGATTATTTTATTTCGTTATTTATTTCTTTGACTTTTCTTTTTATGAATTTTTAAGTTGTTTTTTAAATGCAATTTTTATGTTTTTGATTCAATCAAAAAGACATCAAGGGGATTTATAAATTCTTGAATTGCGATATCCATCTTGGATGAGAAAAATACTTCATCCGGGAGGTAAAAAAAGTGTTAAACAAAAAGAAAATAACAATAGCAATCTATGCAATAATATCAACATTTGGTTTAGCAATATCGGCTCTAAATTTAATAGTTGCTTTATTTAAGCATCCATTTGGACCTTTGATCATCGTCGATATATGTATATTTACGATTATGATGATTAATGGATTCGTTTGTTTAAGAGTAATCCTAATTCGGAAAAAGCATAGGATCAGAAAGCAGAACAAACAAGACACTGGAGATCTTAAGTTTTACGAATATTTACCCGCATAATGG
>WJKO01000473.1 GCA_014729055.1 Promethearchaeota archaeon
TAATATAACTTCGAATATCTTTATAAAATGCTTGAAAATATGAATCTCTCAGGTACTTTATACGATGTTAGAGTACTGGAAGCCATGCGTAATATTCGAATAGAAGATTTTATTACAATGGACATGATTGAGACTTTTATTCCAACTGCTCCTAATCAAAAGAGGAAAATGGATGAAGATTTAATCAAAATGATTCTCTTGCAGTTATTCGCAGCGTTTTATTCAAACCGTCCATTACTTTTCTATAACGATCCTATATACGGGAGAAGTACAAGTGCCCCACATATGATTGCTATAATGGCTCAGCTAATTGAAGTTGAGGAAAATGATAAAGTGTTAGTTCTGGGTTCTAAATCTGGATATTTAGAGAGCATTATTCAAGATATGGATAAGAATATTCAATTATATATAATGGAGAAAGTTCATGAGATTTATAATATCACAGAAACTAATCTAAAAAGAATAGACGCTGGGGAAAAGGTAAAAATATTTGAGCTTGACCCGATTCTTGATTTAGAAAAATTAGATATTGATATTTTTGATAAGATTTTCATTACCGGTTACATGAAAGAACTACCAGATGTGCTAAAAAAGAAAGTTAAGATAGGTGGTCTGATCTGCGGTCCTTTTGGGGGAAAGAATACTCAAACACTAATTAGGTATTTTAAAACCGGTGAAGATATGTTTGATGAAGAAGATTGTGGTAGCGTAATATTCTCGCCATTAATTACGGATTATAAGAACTGAATACGAGAAAAGAAAAGAGATAAAAAAATCGGATTTTTTGTTATTTCATCTGAATTCGTCATAAATTGGCTAATCCATATCCAAGACCTAAGACCATGAACCCTTGAACGAAACAATAGACTGCTACGATAAGAGCAACCGGGGGGTATGATAATACTTTTGAGATTGTCTGAATAGACCCAATCCAGAACTTTATTGCGACTCCAACTGCAGTTGCAATTGCAGCTCCGAATCCTAAAATATACCACTTATAATCTGGATTAGAAACTAATTCTTCAGGCATACTTAAAGTAATTATTATAGCAGACCCAATACCTGCAAATAAGCCCAATAAACCTGACCAAGGTAGATCATTTATTGGTTTCATCAAACATACTAAGCCGACCACGATTAATGAAATAGATGTAAGCCAGTCAAAATCGTTTGCAGTGACGTCCGCATATTCAAACGATGGTGCAATATTATTTATCATACCAACAACTGCGGACCATATCATTATTACACCCAACGCAATTCCTAAATACGATAGGATTCTTAGAAATTTACTGACATCTGTTTCTTCCCAGTCTTCTGTTTTAATACGGATAAATCCCTTCTTCCTTTTACGTTCATAGCCTAACCATGTAATTGCAATTAGTCCCCCAAAAATCAACAACCATGCTGCTGATTCTGGAAACCAATTCAAAATACTTTCCCATAAGGATTCAGCTGCCATATTTTTTCACATTCATTATTATTCTTAATTTTTAATGATTTTGTACTCTTGATATACATAGAATTTTGTAAATATAAAAATAATCAAGCTCAGTTTTTAGCATAAAAATTCGGAAATATAAAATTTCATCAAGTATATTTTTTAGATGTAATACAATTGCTGACAGCATTAAAAAAAATAGAGTTCGATGAAAAATGAGTTACATTCCAAAATATATATTAAAGCGCATGTTACCAAAGGATTGCGTTAAATCCGTTGAAGGCGGAGGAATTGAAATCCAAATGGTTAACGTGATCTCACCGATCACAATTGACGAAGTACCAGATAATCTCTTAGATTATGTTGAGGTCAAGTTAGATGGAAAGGATCTACCAGATGAAACATTGAATAAAATCGAGATTAGTTTTGAGGGTGAAGTGTACCAATTGGATAATGCCAAAGATGCACTCGGTAAAACAATCCCCGTCGGTGGTAAATTAAATCTTAAAGTTCCGGATTTAGGTCTTGCTGCTGGGGAAGAACATGAAGTAGAGGTCACAATTAAGACCAATAACCCAATTAATATCAAAGTGAAACGAACCATTCAATAAACGATCTTGAATTTATCTCAATCTTTTTCTTATTTTTTCTTTATTTGCACTTCATATAATTCTATTGCATATTTACGCGGTATTTCCTTAAAACTAACTTTAAATGTTTTCTGCCCACATGTTAATTTCAACGTGCCGACTTTAAACATACCCCAAGTCCTTTCATGTTCTTCATATCGGATAATTCTATCTGGTCGTTTTATTTTTTTTGACTTAAATGCTCGGTCCAACACGGAATTCAATATTTGGTTATCGACTTCAATTTGAATTAAAGAACCAATATATTTCTTCTTACATGAATATTTAAACCAGATCTCATATTGACCCTCTTTTACGACATTAATCTCCCATGTAACGTAGTCATCCGTGCTTTTCCAATTGGTAATCCAGTCGTAATAGAACCCATAACCTTCAAATCGTAAGTTTCCATGGAATTTACAATGAGTAGCAGGTAAACGAACCAATTGTGATTCTTTATATCCAATTGGGATTGCAATCTTGTGAACCATTCGATCTTCTGGTGCAACATCTTCAAACCAATTGTTGTATTTATGTCGTAATTCTTTTGCGAGTTTGGGCAATTTATCGATTAAATTATGTTCTTCGTAAGGATCCTCTGTAATGTCATACAATTCATCTTTATCAAAAAATACAGCTAGTCTATGGGTGGATGTTCGTACTGCTCCAGGTGCAATTAAAATTTCGTCCTTATTTTTCTTCTTAAACATATTTTTGACTGTAGATTTTTGAGATCGTATCCGCGGATTCCTTAAAATACTGAATAAGTTCTTGAATAGTGCTTGAATATTGCCCCCTATAATCGGAATTGTTTTTTTCACTACATTCGCTAATTTATGAATATGTACATGAGTGTATAA
>WJKO01000037.1 GCA_014729055.1 Promethearchaeota archaeon
TATCAGTATTTCTTTATTTGGATTTTTTTGCATTTTTCTCCATAATGGTCCCATAGGTATTTTCAATTCTTTTGCTCTTTTTGGATTGAATTTTCCTGTTCGGTCTTTTTCAATAAATTTAAAGCCCCACGTTGGGATACTATGGCAAACAGGTACAGCCTTCACACAATAAGATTCGGTCTCTATTATTTGGTACTCCTTTTTTAATGAAATTTGTTTAGGCATTTGGTCTGGACTATCTTGAAAGTTGTATTTTAACAGATCGTATCCATTTTCTTGAAATTCATAGATATTATGAAGATATCGAGCATGCAGACCAACATATTTCTTATGAGTCATTAAATATTCAAATATACCTGGAGGACCATAAATTTCCACCTCGCTATCTCTATGTATTAACTGAAAATGAAATAATAAACCAGGTAGTCCAATTATATGATCTCCATGCAAATGTGAAATAAGGATTTGTAATGGTGAATTAAATTTTAATGGACTATATTCAAATTGTCTTTGAATATCTTCTCCAGTATCCATAAGAATTTGTTTCCCTTTATATAACAATGCAATACCGGGAAGATTTCTGTTTTTAGTGGGGATCGCACCACTCGTCCCCAAAAAAATAACGTCCAATTTTATCTCCTATTTTTCGTTTCGGTTATCTATCGTTGATTTCATGTAATTTATAATTTAAAAAAGATTAAATTTCTTTAGAAAAAAAGAAAGATTAATTAGAGTTAAATTAGCTTTTAGAAAGTGAAAGAAAGATGTCAGACGACGATAAAATTATGGAATTAGAAACTGAGCTAGAAATCAAGGATGAAACGATCTCGGAGTTACAGAAACGTATATTGGGGTTAGAACGAGAGATTGAGAACGCAAAAAATTCAAAAGGACCTCAATTAATTGAGAAAAATGTCACTAACCCTTCTGCCGACTTAGTTGATGATCTTCAAACTGCATTAAATGCAAAGGACATTCAAATTAAGTCAAAAGATGGGCAGATAAAGGTACTTGAAACCGATAAAGTAAATTTAAACCAAAAAATACAAGACTTACGAGAGGAAATTCAAAATAAAGAAGCCCAAATAATGGAACTGAACAATAAAGTTAAGATACAAGATCAAAGCGCCCAACAAGGCGGTATGATAGATGAATTAGTTAAAGATCTTGAAACAAAGATAAACAAACAGAAAAAGAAGATACAAAAGCTACAGCAGGAATTAAAAACGATCAAAAAGAAACAGACTCCTAAAAAAGTTAAGCCAAAGGCTGAAAGTGGGGATACAGTTAAGATAATATCGAAATTAGAATCCAAAATCAAGAAGGTAAATGATGAAAAGGAAGAACTAAACTCCGTTATTAATGAAAAGGAACAAAAGATTGATGAGTTGCAAAAGCAATTATCAGATAAATCTAAGGGCACATCTTCCCCTCTGAGTGATTTAGTTCAAGATTTAAGAACAAAGGTTGAAAAATTAAAGAAAGAAAACAAAAAGCTCGATGAAGCTGTAAAAGAATACAAACATCTTGAGAAAACTAAGGACGAGCTTGATAAGAAGAACGCACAGATTAAAGACAAGAATGACAAAATAGCAGAGTTAGAAACTCAAATTGAGACGTTGAAACAAGATAGTGAAGATAAAATAGAATCTCTTGAAGAGCAAATACGGGATCTGAAGAAAGAAATAATTAATTTAAGTTCAGAAGAGGATAAAGCAAAAATCCAGACTTTGACACGGGAAAATGCCACTATCAAAGCACAGAATGAGGAATTAAGAAAGGAAAACCAAGATTTAGCAACAAGCCTCAGAGAAAATGATATTGACTCTCTAAATCTAAAACTTTCGAAGATCACTGCCGAACGAGATGATTTGTCTAAAAAGTTAAATGTCAATATGAAAAGAGTTCAAGAGCTGGAGCAAGAACTAACAGAGACGGGTGCCAGACAACAAATGATGCGTATTAGAGAGATGCGCTCTTTATTAGATGGTATGAAAAAGAAAGAACGGCAGCAGATGCTTGAAATAAATGACTTGCGCAAACGTCTTGCCGATCAAATTATTTAAATAATCTTTTAAGATAAATTTCTCCTTTTATTTATCAAATACTCTTAGGAAAAGCATTTTTTTCTCCACGAGATCACTAAATTGAATTTTAATCGAAAGTCGTGCTAGAATGACCATGATACCACTGATTAAAATCCATATCAAGAGAAATAAACCTATGGAGGGCAAAAATGGGTCGCTGATAAGGAATAAGGCATTAAAATTTAAAGATACACCAAGTGCAATAGCGGAAGATATCAATAGTACCATAAGTTCTTCATAAAACATTACACTTTTGATTATCTTTTTTCCACCACCGATAGCTCTCATGATTGAATAGTCACGTGCTTTTTCTTTGAAGTTTGCATGTTGATAATACATTAATCCACCAATCGCGGTAAGTAGAATGATAATGATTATTATAAGTACTATATACAATAACTGATCTATTTCCTTTAAGTTGTCAGTAAATGTGGGATCTAAATCCAGTACTTTATAATTTGTCCCTAGTTCCAATTGTATATCTGAAGTTAATTTTTCAATTAAGTTATCTTTAGCTGATTCGCTGTCAAGTTCAAAAACGACCAGATTTATTTTATTTAGAAGTTCTAAATCTGTCTGGATTGAGGAGAGGGTAACATAACTTGCATTTCCCGCACAAAATGAATCGTAAAAGACACCAGTAACCTTATATTTTCTTGTATCTCCATCTTGAAATCTTATTGATTGATATATAGCGGCTTCAAAGAATGCATTAGCTAAGGTATCTCCAACTAGCGCACAAGGATCGGGATCTTCAGTTGTATTTATTGTCCCAAATACGGACCAATCGTCTTTATAATCCTTAAATTCTAAACCTACAACCGGTATAAATGACTGTCTTTCTTTACCGACCTGTTGATATTCATCAAAATCTCCTATAATTCTAATACCTGTTCCTTCATGTGCATAATCATAAAAAAATAACCTCTTATCATAGTATTTTACCCCTATATTTGAATATTTAGAGTCACTCATGATATTGTCAATAACTGATTCGTTGAATTGATATTGTGAGTCTAAGAAATCATACTCTTGGTTTGTAAAAGTTAGAGTGGGATTAGAAAATTCTTCATATCTCTGTTGATAAGTATTTATAAGATCTTGGTGTCCTAATATCAAGATGTTTTCTCCTTGTGCCCCTTTTATTTGAGCTTTTAGAGAATTGCCGACCGTTGCGATACCAGTTACTAAAGTAGTTAATATACTTAGGGATAGAGCAACAGTTAAAAGCGTCCTATAAAATTGCTTTTTCTTCCTCGTTAAATTTGTTACTGCTATTTTCACTTTAAAGCCCAGATTCGCTATAAATTTTGGGATTAATTGCAAACCTCCAACAGCTGAATAACCTGACTTGATATCACCGCTGGAGATCTCGGCATATTTCTTATCACTAATCTTTCGCAATTCTCTACCGTTTACAAAATAACTAAGAATAAATATTATACCTATCGTTACGGGCATAAAGATTAAGTCAATATATATTACGCTAGATGATCCTAATAACCCAAATATTAGAAATATCACCATATAACCAAGATACCCCGCGAGTAGTCCCAGAATGATTCCTATTAAATCAATTAGTAGCAATTCAGAGATATAAAATGAATTAATGGTTCGTTGGATAGTACCTACCGCTTTCATAATTGCCAAATCTTTGCTTTTATTAGTTATAATGCTGTGGTTAATTACGAGCACCCAAGAGACCGAAATAGCTATGGTAAAATAAATTATTAATTTATAATATTGCAAAAAGAAATCATAGGTTGTAAAATTGAAATAACGTTCATCTGAAAATATTTCTAAACCTAATCCATTAATTAAATGGATAATAAAAGTTGGAATGGCTATAATTATTAAAACTGCTCGAATATAAGACCACGATTGATCCCATTTTCTCGATATATCCTTTATCGCAAATTCAATTGACATCTTCTTGCCTCCTTTCTTGGTTATTTCTTATCCATGTTAGATTTTCTTTTCTTTTTTTTCAGATCTTTTTCA
>WJKO01000474.1 GCA_014729055.1 Promethearchaeota archaeon
ATCTCTGGTTAATTTTTCTTCTCTCTCCGAATTCGATACATTCATTATCTTCAAAGCATTCGATAATTCAAAATTATTAATATTGTAGGTGTCTCTTAATTTCTCAATTTTATCAAGATTAAGTATTGGGGATTCATCTTTAAATTGCAATAAATCATTTAGTCTGTTAAATGCTTCATTTATCGAATTTTCATCGTTTCCTACTAACACATAAGCAACTTCTATTTTTTCTTTTGTCCAATCTATCTTTAATCCCAATAAATCAATCGCTACATTAATCTGTCTTTGCTGAGATGCATACAGCAAGTATTCGACAGCTTCATTTTTAGATATATTTGTGCCATTATTTAAGGATCTCAATGCAAAATAAACGGCATAATACAAGTGTTTATGATTAAGAATGTTTTTTGCATCAAATATCTGTATAACGACATTAATTTCTTCGCTAATTGATGCAATATTCTCAAAAATAGTCGTAATGTCATTGATTTTAGTTGTTTGTAAATGTTTAGTATTAATTGACCCAAATCCAATTCCTATACCTCTATGCCCTAAATTAGACTCATTCTGTTCTTTTTCGAGAAAGGTGCTAGGTTTTATCTGTTGAATAATCAAATTTTTTCACTTATTCCGTTATAATGTTCTAATTTCATTCACTTATATATTCATATATTCATATTTTGCTATCAAAATCCAAATCGAAATAAAAGCCACTGAGGAAGAAAATTCACATTAATTTTTAAAATTATACCCAAAACTAACATCATTATCATTAAAATTATCAATAGATAATCGACTCGTTTTAATTTTATAGGATAAAGATATGTTTTCTCGATACCAGTAGCTCCAAATGACCTCGATTCCAAACTTTCTGCCACAAAATAAGCCCGTTGTATCGAATTCAAGATTAATGGTATCAATAGTGGGAACAAGTTTTGGAGCTGTTGAATTACTCCGCCTTTTCTAATTTGTAACCCTCTTGATTTTTGCGCTTGAGTTATGGTTGTTACTTCCTTCGCTATGGTCGGAATAAATCGAAAAGCTAGCGATAAACTAAACGCTATATTATATGAAATATGCATTTTTGTTAATGCTTGGGTAATATCATCTGGAGGCGTTGTTTGAAATATAATAGAAAAGACGATTATTAGATTAACAAATCTTAAAGAAATTTCAAGCGCGACACTGAACGAAATAAATAATGTATTAATGATAAGAATGAAAAAGAATAAGAAGCTCATTCCTTTAATAGATTTGACTAAATTGCGAGAAAGGTTACTTAAAACAACGAAAGGTAGTATTGAAAACAGAAATATTAGTTGAAACATGATAGGTTGAAATAAGAAAATAAGGACTGTATAAACCAAAACTAATATCAATTTTGTTCTGGGATCAATTTTGTGAATTAGTGTTTCCTTATTGATGAAGTTAAATGCTTCCAAGAATTCTAAACTCATTCATTTTCGACCTGCCATAGGTGTGTGTTCTATTAGAAAATCCATAAATTCATTATACGTGCCAATATTCTGAATATCAAATGGGAACGATTCCCTTTTTTCTTCTTTCCACAAATTTTCCAGTTCATTTACTAATCTAAGAATCTGTGGTGGTATAATTGAAGATTGTGTTAAGATGTATTCATTTGAAAGGACTTTTTTCGTAGGACCATCAGCAAGGATTCGTCCTTGTTCAAATATTAGAACTCGTTGCGTATTATTGTAAACAAATTCCGTGTCGTGACTCACTATGATAATAATTTTATCTTCTCTTTGCTCTTCATTGATTATTTCGCTCAATTTTTGACGATATTTTTTATCTTGTCCTGTTGTTGGTTCGTCAAATAACATATATTTCGGTTTTCTACACAGAATTGTTGCCATAGACACACGTTTTCGTTCACCCCCTGACAGATTATAAGGTGACTTA
The DNA here is from genome assembly GCA_014729055.1 of Promethearchaeota archaeon. Lineage (GTDB taxonomy): Archaea > Asgardarchaeota > Lokiarchaeia > Sigyniarchaeales > Promethearchaeaceae > WJKO01. The sequence goes on from WJKO01000474.1 coordinate 1,927, forward strand.
TTGAGGAGAGGTTCTAAATTGAAAGTTTTGACTATATCATTCTTATACTCTTTATGTTTGTTTTCTGACAATTCTAAATTTTTAAGCGAAAACTCTATTTCTTCTTCAACCGTGCTAGAAAATAATTGATGATCTGGATTTTGGAACATTAATCCGACAATCTTAGTAAGGTCTTCTGATTTATATTCCGTTGAGATCTTATCATCTACAAAAATTGTTCCCTCAGTTGGATTTAATAGACCATTTAATATCTTAATAAATGTGGATTTTCCAGCACCATTTGCTCCTAATATTCCTATGACCTCCCCAGGTGAAATCATTAGGGAAATATCATTTAGAGCTTTTGTACCATTTGGATACTCAAATGATACATTATTTACATAAAACCCCGTCATTTCTCAAGATACTCCTTCATTAATACTGCTGCATCTTTGATATTCGTTGGGATTGGACCAGAATACATTTTTTTTTGCTTTAAGTCATAAAAACATTGAATGTAATAAGGTATCTCAATATCCATATTATAGATGGTATCATCGTTGAGAATACTTTTAACGCTGTCATGCTTAAGCAAACGACCTTTATCAAGGAGGATGAGTTCGTCGCAAAATGAGATTATCATATCTAGACGATGTTCAATGATAATGAGTGTAATTCCCATTTTTCTATTGAGGATTCTGAGGAGCTGAATAATTTCTGACGCAGATTTCTGATCTAAGGCGGATGTTGGTTCGTCTAACACAATCACTTTAGGTTCTAATACTAAAATGGATGCAACTGCGACGCGCTGTTGCTCCCCACCGCTTAATTCATATGGATGTCTTTTTCTTAGGTGTTCAATATCCATCAGTTTGATTATTTCATCCACTTTTTGTTTTATTATCTCTCGTGTTAGTCCACGGTTTTCGAGACCAAATGCTATTTCTCGCTCGACAGTCATTGATACTAGTTGATTTTCTGGATTCTGAAAAACTAATCCCACATCCATACTCAGATCATTTATTTTTTCATTTATCGTATCCTTACCTACAACTTTCACAACACCGTAGAAAATACCATTATAAAAATGAGGAATTAATCCATTAAATGTTCTAACGAGACTACTCTTCCCGCTTCCAGTATTTCCCAAAAGACCTATTACTTTACCAGACTCTATTGATAAATTAATACAATTTATTACTTTATATCTCTCAAGTTTTGATGTTGTTTCTTCATCAAAATTACAATAGGTTAATTCTTCGGAATTCTCATC
>WJKO01000475.1 GCA_014729055.1 Promethearchaeota archaeon
AAATCATGCACATCACAAAATCCCCCGAAAGCAGCTATGGTTTCATATTCTGGACCTTCCAAAGAACATTGATATGGATCCTCAACAATTTCCACGTATTTTCCACAAGTGAAAGAACAATTCCAACATCCCACGCGTTTCTTCAATACAGTTTCAATGATGGTCTCTGCATTGAAATTTCTATAATATTTCGAATATCCTGCCGAAAAATATCGCGTTGGAAAACAACCCAGTTTATTCGTCCAATCTACTATGATGGGAGTACCGTATTTCCTATAGACTCCCTCTTTTCCATAAAGTTCAGGATGTTGTTTCATTTTTTTATACATTTTTCTGACAACTTGCTTGAACTCAAGTTTTTTATTTAATAAAGGACGCTTTTTACCTTCAAAGACTATTGCTTTTAATTTTTTAGACCCCATGACCGCTCCGGGACCACACCTACCCGCTGAATGATATAGATTATTCTGAATATTTGCTATTTTTACTAAATTCTCCCCAGCAGGACCAATACAAAGAATGTCTAAGAATTTTTTATCGTTACTTGTAAGTTTATGATAGGTGCTATGGGTATCTTTACCCCACAATGATTTGGCGTCTCTAAACTCTACACCTTTTTCAGATATATAAAGATAGGTAGGAGATGACATTTGACCCGATATAATTACCATAAAGTAGCCAGCCCCTCGCATCCGTTGTACTGCACCACCGCCAGAATAACTTTCAGCGAAGGTTCCGGTTAAAGGACTCTTATATAAAATACCATAGCGATTACCTGTCGTAAAATTGGTTGCTGTAACAGGACCTGCAACAAATATTAATTTATTATCTGGTCCTAAAGGGTCAATTCTGGGCTTTAATTCATCAAGTAAATATTTCGAACCTAATCCTTTCCCACCAATGTATTGAGATAGGTATTGGTCTGGAATTTCTTCGGTTGAAAAGGTTTTTGATGATAAATCTATCCTAAGTAAAATTCTATCTGAATTCAAATTTATTCATGAAATTATATAATTGAAAGTTATAAAACTTTAATATTAGTCTAAATAATTCCTCGTATGTTCGAGTGGAATCTCCTTGTATTGATTATAATAATTGCCGTAGGTATAGGTTTATTAGCGGCATTATTTGGAATTGGAGGAGGATTTTTGCTTGTTCCTACAATGATATTGATTGTTGAATTAGACACACATTTAACCGTTGGCACGAGCTCTTTCGTAATAATCTTTATGGCTTTATCGTCATCAATTGCGTATGCAAGGCAGAAGCGAATCGACTATAAAACAACTATGATATTGATGATAGCTTCATTGATTGGTTCAGTTATAGGTGCATGGGCGACAGAACTAGTTTCTGGACAATTTATTTTGGTCTCCTTCGGTATTGTTGAGGCACTTTTAGCCACAATTCTCGCCGTAAAAAAAACACCTAGCGAATTGGAAAACATAACCAACATAACTAAAAATGAAGGAAAATGGTATATACTTCAAAGACATCATATAGATTCTGAAGAAACTGAATATAATTACTCTGCAAATATACTTCTGGCATTTCCCTTCGCTTTTTTAGCTGGATTCCTATCAAGCTTGTTGGGCATAGGAGGAGGAACATTATATATCCAAATTTTTGTTTTTATTTGTGGTATGTCGATTCACATGGCTATTGCATCATCGATATTCACGATTCTATTTTCATCAATCGCATCAGCAGTCACCTTCATTACGATGGAACAAGTACAATTCACTGTTGGCATTATTTACGCTATTGGCGTTGTTTTTGGTGCCCAATTGGGGGCCTATATCAGTAAGAAAATAGAAGCTAAGAAATTAAAAAAACTTGCGGCAATAATGATTATAATTATCGCGATAAGGATGATCGTTTTTGCCTTGATAGAAAATCCAGTATGAATTTAATGCCATTGAACTCAATATAAGTGCAGACTTTGGTTCATTATTTAAAGATAAAGAAAATATGAAAATTTTTTAACAAACTAATGTTTTACAACTTAAGTTTAGGAATGCAAAAAACAAGGAAAAAATAATAAAATAATTCAAGGCTTGAATTACATGTGTGGCATATTTGGATTAATTACAAAAAAAAAGGACGTCCCTGTTGCGAAACTAATTCGGGAAGGCCTGCAACGACTTGAATATAGAGGTTATGACAGTGCGGGAATAGCACTAGTTCATGATGGTAAAATAGAATGTCGTAAAGATTCTGGAAGAATTGCAGATATTAATAAGGATGGCTGGTTTGACTCAATGGAAGGAAGCTTTGGGGTCGGGCATACCCGATGGGCGACTCATGGGCCACCCGTTGCTAAAAATTCCCATCCCCATCTTGATTGCAAAGAAAAGATAGCAGTAGTTCATAATGGAATTTTAGAAAATTTCCAGCAATTGAGAAAAGAACTATCCGAGCGAGGACACGAGTTTAAATCCGATACTGATACCGAAGTGTTTCCCCATCTAATCGAAGAATATATTGAAAAGGGCATGGATTTAAAAAAAGCCGTAATAGAAACCGTAAAACAATGTAAAGGTGCATATGGTATTGTGGTTTGTCATGCGGATACCCCCGATTATATGCTTGTTGCAAGGAAAGAGTCGCCATTGACGATTGGTATAACCCCGGGCGAGACTACTTATTGCGCATCAGACATTCCCGCTTTTCTACCTCTCACTAAGACAGCTTATATACTGGATGACGATGAAATCGCAGTATTATATCCGGGTCAAGTCGAAATATTTGATATAGAGACCAATCAAAAAAGACATCGTGATCCCATGACCGTACAATGGTCAATGGATGCAGCAGCTAAAACTTTGGATGGAAAAGAATACAAATGGTTTATGCATAAAGAACTGCATGAAGTGCCCCGAAAGATAAGAGAACAGTTTAAAATGCCTCAAAGTGATATAGATGCATTTGCTAAAACAATAATGGATGCTGACCAAGTATTCATCACAGCCGCTGGAACTGCTTATTACGCATGTTTAGCAGGCAAATTTCAGATAACTCGATTTGGAGGTCCGTATATTCAATCTATTCTTTGCTCTGAATTTAAAGACCATCTACCTGAGATACCGCCAAATTCGGTCGTAATGGCTGTGAGTCAATCAGGAGAGACAGCAGATACTATAGAAGCGGTTAGATATGCCCGTGAAAATTACGGCGCCAAGGTGTGTTCTGTGGTAAATGTTGTCGGTTCTTCATTAACTCGCTATTCTGACCATGTTATTATAACTACGGCAGGACCAGAAATTGCTGTTGCCAGCCAGAAAGCATACTGCTGTCAAGTTTCCGCACTCTCTATGGTTGCACTTCGTATTGCTGAATTGAAGGGCGAAATGGAAAAAGACGAAGTAAAAAAATACCATGAAGCATTAATTGAAACTGGGAACGTATGCGATGAAATCCTAAAAAAGGAAGATAATATAAAGAGTATAGCTAAAGCAGTATCCGAGAAGACTAATTTCTATTATCTTGCACGAGGTGCTTCGATGGCAGCAGCTCTAGAAGGAGCATTGAAAATAAAAGAAATCAACCCGAAAGCACATGCAGAAGGTTATGCGGCAGGAGAAAGTAAACATGGACCTATCGCATTAATACGAGACGGATTTCCTGTCGTCTTCGTAGCACCACCAGACGAAACATATGATAGACTGATCGGAAATGTTATGGAGATGAAAGCACGGGGAGGACTAATTATTTCGGTTGTTGCGGATTTTGATGAAAAAATTTCCGAGTTATCTGATTATACAATCGAAGTTCCGATTAAGAATAATAAATACGCAATCACAATGTCCGCTGTTCCATTTGCATATACATTGCAGATATTGGCGTACCATGCAGCCGAGATTAATGGATTTGATGTAGATAAACCGACGAATCTGGCAAAATCCGTAACCGTTAAATAGCCTCAAATAAGTAATCGATTTACATTTCTTCTCCTTTTCCTTATTTCTCATTGTATTCTGTTTTTTTGTGGTTGTGCGATTACAAAACACATTAAAACTTTAAAATTAATTAAGAAATGGATTTGATTTTGTTGAAAAGATTAGTATATCTTGATATAATAAGAGGATTTATGATGTTCTTTCTAATCGTGAATCATGCGCTCCTCTTCTGCTTATTTGATGGGGTTTCTGATTCAGATTTTTTCTTCTCACAAAATCCAATCATAACAGTAGCGATTTTTCCGTTCGCAATAATTTCCACGTGGGCGGTTATATTCGGTTTAGTGAGCGGTACTGCAAACGCATATAATCTATATCTTCAAATTGATAAACATAAGAAGAATCTGGGAACTCGAATCAAACATTCCTCATATAACGGAATCTATATGCTTATCTTTCATTTTATCTTTTTGACATTCTTCACTCATCGAATTGATGATGGAACTGGCATCCCTAAAGTATCATTAATTACAGGATCTATTATTAATGGGGAACTTTTTATCCCAGATTTAATGATTAATCTTTTTTCTGACGCTTTATTTTATATCTCTTTTAGTAATCTAATCGTAAATGCACTTCTCTACATCCTTTGGAGAAAGGAAGGGTTCAAAAAATCAAAACGAAATTTTATCATCTTAATTGGAACTGTGGTATTTTGGCTTATTCTCACGCCCGTTCTCAGGCATACATTATATCCCATATATATTCAACAAGCAAACAATCGAAACTTCTTCAAAGCTTTGTTCTTAGCTTGGTTAGTGGGGCCTCGTCATTCAATTTTTCCTTTTGTAGCTTTTGCTATTATCGGGGCTATTTTTGGAATTGCTCAAGCAAGAAATGTAGAAATCTTCAAAATAAAGAAGTATAGTTACTCATTCAGCTTTATCTGCTTCATTATTAGCTTGATATATTTTCAACGTGATGGATTTCCAGATTTTGGTGCGCCTTTACTAGAACCTTCAATTTATATGCTAAATGCAAGTCTGCTCATCTTGATTAGCGCAGTTCTGATTGATAAAGTGGACAATAATAAACCAAAAACTCAAAAGAAAATTGCACAAAAAACAGTTGTACTTAGGCGTACTAGTATAGCATCTTTTACAATCTATGTTCTCGAAGCACCAATTGCTGCATCTCTCGCAAAAATTTTTAATTTTTTATTTGGTGGAGATTTAGCAAACAGTGCTCTGGCGATCGGTTTATATTTTTTAAGTCTGTGGTTAATTTGGCATTTAATTTTAAGAAATTGGTCAAATTACAACTTCAAATACGGATGTGAGTGGTTAAACATACAAATTATGACCAAACTACGCGGAAGAAAATCTATGAAATTAAATATTAAGGAAATACTTTATAATCCGTTTAATCTAACAAAATCTTGAGCGCTCGTGTTTCTAAAAACAATTTCTATAATTAAAGATCAATAATCTCTTAAATCTAAAAACTCGAATGATATAAATGAATACGAATGATTTACTCGACTGGGGAAATCCAGATAATCGGATCGAAGATATTATAAAAAATAGTGCAATCACATCATGTTTTTCATTTGTTAAGGGAATTGGTGCGGTTTCTGAACGCAGAATTCATGGATCAGGTATTAAAAATTGGGATCTTTTTTCAAAATATCAAGAAAAGGCGGTACTGAAATTAAAAAAATGGAAAATGATCAAGAAACACATTCCAATCGTTAAAAAAGCGCTTGAAACGAAAAATGTGCCACAAATTCGAAAACTCATTCCAAATAACCAACACTGGCGAATGATTCCGAATTTTATCAATGATATTGCATATTTAGATATAGAAACTACTGGATTATCATATTATAGACATAAAATAACGACGATTGGTGTGTTTGACGGAACTAAGGTTCATACGTTTGTTAGAGGGGATAATTTAGACGAATTCCCACAATTTATCAAGAATTTTAAAGCAATTGCTAGCTACAATGGAAAACAATTTGATGTTCCCTTCATCGAAAACGAAATGCGATTTAGAATGGATCATATTCATTTCGATTTACGATTTCTTTTACAAAGAGTGGGATTGAAAGGTGGTCTGAAAAAGATTGAACAAAAATTGGGAATTAGTCGTCCTGAGAGCGCAGGGTTGGATGGATTTGCCGCCGTTGTTTTATGGAAAAAATACAAAAAGACAAAAGATAAGAAATATCTGGAAACTTTGCTAGCATATAATGCCGAAGATGTGATCAATTTAGAGATCCTATTATACCAAGCCTACAATAAGAACCTTAAAAAAGAGCAACTTGAACATCCTATGTTCTATTTTAAGCCGAAGAATGTAGAAAATCCTTATAACGCTGATAGAACTGTCGTTTATGAAGTATCACGTAGTTTCGGATAGACGATCCTCATTGGTAGATGAAATCTATCATAATCTGTATTTTCAGAAAACATATTAATATATTTGTGTGTTGAAATTTTCGCAGAAGCCGCAAGAATCATGGAATCGAATATATCATCCAACTCGAACTTGTATTCTTGTAATTCGTTCTGCGCATCTTGAATCATTTGTCTGGCATTAGGAATAAATCGATTTAATAAAGAAATTCGTTCTTCAATACCTTTTTTCGTCTTTTTGTAATACTGCATCGGTGTTTTTCCTGCTAAAGCCCAGAAACATATCTCAGGATGACTCTCAATTAAGATGGAGATATATTTTGTATGTTCTCGTAGAAATTCATCAACATCGCGTATCTTCGGAGAGAGATTCCAAGCTTGTTTGGATACGCCTTTATCTACCAGTCTTCTATTTAAATTATTTGCTTTCAGATAAGACTCTGCGTAGATGGCTTTGCGGGTCGGAACGGGAAATACACTTGATGATCGTTTCCTTGTTAATAGCTTTCGAGTTTCAAAATCACATTTTCGGGATTTCATCTTAGGCGTCGGCAGACCTATGGGAATATCATTAAAAACAAGTTTAATTTGCTGCTGTTCGTCAAAAAAATCCTTTATCTGAGTATATATAGAAAAATCCACTCTATTTTCATCATTAATACTTGTGCAAAACCAGCCGTCGCTACAAC
>WJKO01000476.1 GCA_014729055.1 Promethearchaeota archaeon
AAGCCATTGATATAGCTGCTGATAATCAAAATAATATCCTCATAGCGCATTCGTAGGTTTTTTGTAAAATCATTATAATTTTTTTGATTAAATGTTTGTTTAAATAAATAAAAATCAATTATTTAATTTTTTTGTTGACAAAAATAAAAAAATATAGAGATAAACAAGGAGGTAGTTTTCGTTAATCTTTCTTCTTTTTATCATCATATCCTGGATACTTCACAGCAAGAGCAAACGCAATGAATATGATGCCCATTGAAATCGCGATATAATATGTGTAATCGTTTTCAGGAAACATGCTTAGTAAATTTTGTACAATACCAGCAAGATAAATTCCAACATGCTCTAATAGTGGTCTAAAGAAGGAAATAATCGTATCAATTACTGGGGTGACGTAATTCAGATAATCAACAATATTTTGCAGTATTTCGCTATATCCTCCCGCTTGTAATATAATTATTGGAATCCCCAATATCAAGTTTAAAATAACAGCATTCCGCAAGTTACGATCCATTTTACTTCACTCCCTCCTTATCTTGGATAAATTGCTCAAAATCGCTATCATTACTACCGACTTTTGTATTCCGAGGTGCAGGATTTTCACGATCTAAAACCGCTGAACTGAAGTCTTCTTTGTCATATAAAGGTTCTGTAATTTCAAGTATATCTTCTTCTTTGGCTTCCCGCTTCTTTTTTCTTGTATATATGATTCCGTCAATTAAATCGTAAATAGCGATTAAGATTTTGAGAACAACGATACCCATCCATAGTTGCAACATCGTTGCTAAATCATAAGTGACAGAACCATATTCAAAGCTTAGTGTAAGGCTTGCAGCTCCACTAAACTTATAACACCACAAGTAGAGGCAATAAACACCAATTTGCATAATAAAAAATATTGCCTTCCTTGGCGATCTCTTTGGACTACTACCCTTGCCGAAAGATACTGCAATTTGTACCAACCCCAACGCAGTAATCCAATACATAATCAGGTCAAATTGTTCGTTTGTCAACCCAATTGGAATGCCCATCACTTCTAATTCGGAAATATATTTGAATGAAAGATATGGTATCAACATGCAAGTTACTGCTTTCAATAAGGCGAGAAATATACCTTTGAAGATTAATTTTCCACTGGACGGCATTTTTAGATTCCTCCTAATGAACCTAAATCAGATCCCGTAAATGCCAGATCGATCCTAAAATTAATCAGTTCCAATGAATATAGAAACGTTATGGTCACATTTAGGTTATATTCATCAATTTGCAGAAAATCAAAGTTACTCGGTATAGTAAAATGAGTTTCATTGAATTCTACTAAATCTACAACCTTTTCACCTGCAGGTATTTCAGCTAAGTAGTAGTCGCCCTCTAATAAGCGATAAGTATCTGTTTCATTAATTGCGTCTATGTAGAGGTCCATATCTAAGTCTTTAAAATCATATACACCTGTATTGTTCAAAATAAAGGTGAAATTAAAGAGAGTTGTTGTTTCGTCTATATATGAATCAAAGTCTTTTACATTGACGTTCTCAAAGTTCGGATCAAGTATTAATACAGAAGATAACCCCCCGAGCGTTGAAACTAATGTCAAGCATATTTGAATTAATAAGACGGCACCATAAATAAGATGTCTCGGTAATTTTGCTAAACCCATCATAATCACTTCTTTTTTTATTGAAAATCTGTTTTTAAGATTTTTAAGATTTTTATGATTTTTATGTTTATGTTTTTTTATGCTTTTAAGATTTTTTTTCTATTTCAAGGATTCGATCATCGGAGATATGTAGTTTTTCTACGTAGAATAGCGGCACTGAGATATCACCGATATGTTGCAGACTATGAGAATCAGATGCTAAGGAGAACTTGATATCTTTATTGTCTGCTGCAATTTTATACATTTTATTTATAATTTCATATAATTCCTTACTTATCGTCATTTCTGGATACCATGTGTTCTTCTTCGGGCGAGAATACTCTTTATGCCATTGGGCTGTGATTTCTATTGCGATTCCTCTATTAACACAAATTTCCAAACAGTCCATGAATATATCTTCTAAATAAATGTCCCAATATCTAAGGTCTAACTTATTTAACTCTTGCAAGAAAGGATGTGCCCAAATATCAAATTGAATTTGTTTCATTGCCATTGTTAGTATTTTTTTTAAATCAGAAAAATAAGCTTCCTCGTCTTCTTTATCAAAATCAAAATTATTTAAAAAGTCAGTGGGCTGGTTGTGTGGCGCTGCAATGACATAATCTATTATCGCGTATGTTTCTTTTTTTAATACATTTTGCCCGTCTGGACTATCAATATCCAATTCAACTCCTAACAATAATCCATCTTCATTAATTTCTTGAATCTCTTTCCTTAAATGTGTGAGGTAATGTTGTTCTGGATGATTGAAATGTACATGGTTTGTAACTCCTAACTTTTCAATTCCCTTTGATTTAGCGACTTTCCATCCTGCAATAATCTTCCATGGGGCCTTTACGCAGCGACTGTACCCATTATGAGTATGATAATCAAATTTCTTCATATTTATAGCTCCCTTTTTTCCAATAGATAAATTAACCGGTGCAGTCTGTGCCATTTTTCGCTATATTCTAAAGGTATTTCTAATGCAGTTTGCAACTGACGATTAATCTTATCTGCTTGAGTTTCTTTAAAAAATAGTTTTTCCCTTTTCATATCATAAATACGCAATCTCGTGTTTCCAATTATCTCTTCAATAGCAATATCTATTATTTCACCAGTTTTTGTTTCAAACTGGGGTAGAACAATGACTATCTTTCCATTATCTTTCAATATTTTGTCTACTGCCACAAAAAAACGTTCATATAATGATTGTAGTTTTCTTTTTATTTTTAATGCTTCTTTAATAGTGGGCAGATCTCTTAAGAAAGGACCAAGCTCTGGTTCAGTCACAATTCCATCGATTGAATTTTTGTCCAAAAACGAGGATAAATTTGTTGCATTTCCTTTGAATAATTCGTAATTGCCTTTCGCGGTAAATGTTTTCTTAACCCATTCTAAATTTTTTTCACATTGAGAAATCCTCATCTTTTCAAGATCTATACCAATTGCATCGAATCCTAACAATAATGCCTCTTGTAAGATTGTCCCAATGCCGCAAAAGGGATCTAATAAGGACTGTTCTGGTTTTAGACCACAGAAGTTAACTAAAATTCGGGATAACCGAATTGACGTACCAATTTTTTTATCAATATAAGGTCGTTTTTCATACTTTTTCTTATTCAGAGAGATATCATGAGCTCCAACCGTGCGACCAACATATATATTACCGCTTTCATCCTCGATTATGACAACGTCAATAAACAATGGGGTTTGCAATGCATTTGATAATGCATGAGGTGGTATATTTTTCTTTATTGCTTTTTGTCTCATATCCTTAAAGATCTGCTTAAAGAGTCTCTGATAATGTTTCAGTTTATTTAAATTGCCATAACACTCAACGGAATATTTGAGTGTATTTCCATCTTCCAAGTAAAAACTTGCTGTTTGCAGTAAATTATCAATGTCTTGTTCTTGGGACATTACCCAAATTCGACCAATCTTTATAGTTCCCGCTAATACATCTGCACAATTCCGAATGTTGAGGGTAGTTTCTGTCTCTATTACGAGAGCAGATCCAATTAGGTTTATAATTTGAGATTTTATTTCCTTAGTGGTGAGATATCTTAGAATTTCGATTATTGATAATCTGGGATTTCTTCCCAAGATAAAGAAATAAAAAAACATTTTTGACATTTGATAAAAATAATAAAATATAAAGAAAATAGTTTACGCTCTGTTATCTATTCTGAATTTTGTTTTAGTTTTATGTTCTATTACCTTTTAATTTAACTTGTAAATCTCGCGCTCGCTTAGAGTACCATATTAAGAGTTCTCCAGAATCATTTGGTTTAAAGTATTCACCGCCGCAGAGTGCTGCCGCTCTTTTCATGGCTTGATCATCTGGATTTCCGAGCCCTATAATATACATAACTACATTAGGATTAGCACTAAACGCTTGTACCGCTTTAAAAAACTGATCTCCATCCGTTGCGACACCATCTGTCAGAAGAACAATCATTGTAGGCATATCATCACCAAAAGCATACAAGAGTTCTTGAGCTTTTAACATAGCTTGTCCCATGTTTGTCGCTTGCCCGTATGCATTTCCGATTTCATCGACAATTAATTTTGCAGCATCTTCAAGAACGTCCTTTTCCCCTGAGGAGGAATCCATAAACATTTTTCCATCTCCAAATTGCAAGGCTTGAGCCTGGTCAGCGAATCTTATAATGGAAACCTTTTCACCGAATCCGCGCCCAACTTTTTCTGAAAGGAATAATATTGCTCCAAATGCAGCACTATAACGTCTTGGCACCATAATGCCGGGTTTAAACTTCTTTAGGAACTCTTGGATCTTTTTTGCTTTCATCGCAGCTTTAATACCTTCAAGGGCGGGACCAATATTCTTTACTTCAACATCTCTGCCCATCATGCTTCTACTTATATCAATTATAAGTATTGCGTTGAAAGTAACAAGACCCGTTGGTTTTAATGTTAATGTGGTGTTAGGTGTAATTTCTGCAAAAACATCTCCCATTAAGTCGGGAACAGTGCTTAGAAATTCGCAAGCAACATTAGCCGCTTGCCATCTTAATTTTATACCCTTGAAAATAATGTAATTTGCCAACCAAGATTTAATGCTGTTGATATTTTGTCGAGCCATTGAAATCACCGACCATACATCTTCACCTTTAATAGGGGCAATTCCAAGTTCTACGCTTTGTAAAGGTATTATTTGTCTCATATTCTTTTTTAGGTCCACTTCCATACTGCCTATTCCGCTTGCTTCTAAAAGTTCCGAATCTATTACTACTTGGTTGTTTGGAAGGTCTTCCTTTATTTTAAATTTAGCGGCACCAACAGCACCGGTTAGATAATCTTCGAAAGCCAATACATCTCCTTCTTGGACGCCCAAACTCGCAGCATTTCGAGGATTGACCATTATTATTCCATTTAAATCTGCTTGAGATACAATTTCCAAACTTATTTGGTCTTGATGAACAATTGGTGGTTCAGTGCTATACACAACAATTTGATCTGCTTTCAAATTCGTATCCTCGACCGTATCAACACCAATTGTAATTGAATTTCTTGGTACGGAATTATCTACAGTAATTCTTGCAGAGCCTTCCGATCTTGTTAATGGATCCTCCCAAGCAAGTATCATTCCTTGTGTTAATCCTAATTCTTGGACAGCTTGATTATTTAATTTAACCCGGCCATCAGCAAATGGGACTTTCTTTACAGTTAAAACCATTCCCCCGTCTTTCTGTGTCGCTAATATATTGGGATCCACTCGATTCGGATATGGATCTGGGGGTGGTGCTTGTTCCATCCTCATGCTTGGTTGTTCCATCCCCATGCTTGGTTGTTCCATCCCCATGCTTGGTGGTTGTGTTCCCATCGATGGAGGAGGTGGTATAGATCCAGATTGTTGATTATACGAATTAAATCCTCCGGCTGAGCTTGGTGGGGGTACCGAACTAGACGGTTGAGTTCCTAGCATTTGACCTGGTTGTGGCATGCTCGGTTGTTGGGTTCCTGGCATTTGTGGCGGAGGTGATATACTTGGTTGTTGAGTCCCCGGCATTTGAGTTGGTTGTGAGATTGGTTCTGATGCACGTACACCAGCTGGTTCTGAAGATGGGGCTACTCGAAACTCAATTCCGTCATAATTCATTGCAGACAAAATATCGCTGGCAACCTTTATCGAGAAATCAAGAACATTTTCAGTAATTGAAACTCGACAAGATGTAAATGTTGTAGGATTATCCGGATCAGATAAACGAATCATATCTCCTTCACTAATGTTTAATTCTTGCGCTACTGAAGGGGAGATCTCACACTTCTGAGAAATGGAGTCTGTTTCTTCTACAAATAATTTGGTTTCTGGCACATTAATGACCTTTGTTTAATTATAATTATCATTTTTGCATTCATTTTATTTAAATTTAAGATTTTCTTTTCGATTTATATAAAAACGAATTCTAAATTAAAATCAGA
>WJKO01000477.1 GCA_014729055.1 Promethearchaeota archaeon
CGTTGTTAATGATGAGGAACAAGAACCAATAGAATTGTATGATGCTGCTGAAGCCCTCGGTGAATACATCGGAATTCGTAAACGATACTTCGAAGATCTTATTTCTTCAATCGATAACACAGATAAATATAATATCGGTAAAGGTATTAAAGAAGTAACAGGCATTGATGGTGAAGATTGGACAAATAATCCTTGGATTCTACTTATGACAAAGGATAAGGACCAATTCTACCCTTTTTGGTTACTCATTAAACGAGAAAGCGACCTCAGTGGTTTTTTAACGGCATTAGGGCCTGAAGTTTTCTATCAATATATTAAACAGTCGAAGGACAGCCGAGAGGAATTGCGTAAGATTCTCGATTATATCATAAATTACCGGCAAAAATTTAAAACGGTTGTTTTAATTCCAACATTCATTGTTTAAGATTAACCGTTTGCCCCTTTTGTTACTGATATCATCTTGAGAGCATTTGTCGCACATAAAGAATATCGAAATCATCCAGACGCAAAAAAAGCGTCTTCATTTTATGCAGAATTTTCAAGAGATTTTCTTGCCACTATAGACAACTGATCCATTAAAATTTCTTGTATAAATCGTCTAATAGCTTCGCTTTATCCTCATCTTCAATGCCGTTCTTCATTTCTAAAATCTTTTTTAATACTACATCGCCGTATTTCTTCAAGATTGCATGAATAAGATCCCTTAATTTTTCTTCATTTGCAATTAGATAGAGATTTAATAGTGTAGGAATCACTTCATTGCCCATATTTAAAATACTAATTGCATAAATACTCTCTTCTTTATCCCCTTTCAACGCTTTAACTAATAAATCAGGAATCGCGTTTGGATCGGCAATTTTACTTAATGATCTGGAAGCAATAAGTGATAATCTGCGATCATCTCCTTCGAGTATCTCTATTAATGGTTTTGCAGCTTCAATGACTTCTAAATCCCCCAATAAAGCACTTGCCGCAATCTGTTTTAATCTATTTTCGGAATTCAGAGCGTCAATAAGTTCATCAGCCACGTCATCGATTGGCATATATTTTATTGTTTCAATTACCTCCTCACGAACTTCCGCCTCTTCATCACCTAAACAGTCAACTATTGGTTTTACAACCTTTTTAGAATAATTTTTATCAAGTCCGTGAATTGCAAATATCCTAATCCACTTTTCCTCATCTTTTAAAGACTCTAAAAGCGGGTCAACGCATTTTACATGTCGAATGCGGCTTAAACTTCTTACAGCAGCGTTTCTCAAATCTGTATTTTCATCATGTATTTTCGCAGCTAAGATTTTTATAACTCTGGGATCTCCATATTGGCCGAGAACCTCAATTGCTTTTAATTTTATAACATCTGAAGCGTTCTCATTGTTTATTAGTTCACTTAATGGTTTAACGATGCGATAATTTCTAAGCCGCCCCATTTCCTCTACAAGATCGCGCTGTTCCTTATAAGAAAAGTTCCTATCTCCCACACGGGTCGTTATTTCATTCATAATTTTTTCTATTTTCTTTCTTACACCCTCATCATTAGATGGCATTGTATCAATCCCTTATAGCTTTTAGAAATTAACTAAATTTATATATAATCTTCGCCGTTTCGTTTTGATTATACAATTTATTATACAATTTATATATCAACCTTGCAAATAACTAAAGATTTTTTGAGTCTATACATTACATCTATATTAAAACATAATAAATCTATATTACATCTATATTAAAAAATCCAAAAAAACAACACTTAATTGATGAATACTAATGAGTGATAATTCGTCAAAAGAAAAACTTAACGAAAGACAGAAAAAGATACTCGAGAAATTGCAGATCGGTAAGGATATCTCAATAAATGACGTTGCCGAGGAGTTTAATGTCCATCCAATGACAATTCGCAGAGACTTGAAGTTATTTGAAGAAATGGGGATCGTTGTAAGGACTTATGGTGGTGCAAGAACGAATCCAACCAGAAGAAGCGTGAAATATTTGTCAGACGAGGATATTAACCTTAATATTGAGAAAAAAGTGGCAATTGCACGTTACGTGGTCGAAAATATCATCAAAGATAATGATTACATCTATTTAGATAGCGGGAGCACCATTCTACAAGTAGCAAAAGCGTTGATCCGAAGAAGTCGAATAACCGTTGCTACAAATAGTATTGATATCTTGGCCGAATTGTACCATCAACCTGATGTAAATACGTTAATTTTGGGCGGAAGTTTGTCAGTTAACTCCTCCTCTATGCATGGACCATATGCAATTCAAAGATTGAAAGCATTAAAAGTATCAAAATCCATCCTAAGCTGCGACGCCGTAGTCCCCAAACAAGGATTCTTCACAAATAACGATATTGAAGCAACTCTTAATGAATTCGCAATTGAGACTGCTGAAAAAGGCAATAGATACATCATTGCAGATAGTACAAAAATAGGAGAATTAAGTGCCTATAAGTTTGCTAATTTCAAGGACTTCGATGTATTTGTAACCGATTCACATATAACTGATAAACAACTCAGACTTCTTGAGAATGACATAGACATTGCAATCGCACAAGTTAAACAGCTCTAATGGGATGTAATTTATCCCTTGGTTTAAGATATTGCTGAATAAAATAAATGTCTTTACAAAATTTATTGACAATTCAAGTCTTAAATTATCTTGTTGAATTTGCTGGGATATATCAAATCTTATCCAAATAATAATTATAAGAGTTGAAAATGAAATTATCATATAGAATATTTGAATTCAATACTATGTTTTTATGGTGGAGTAAATGAATCGAAATCGCAAAAGTGTATTATATTTATCAAGCTTAGTAGTTCTTTCCTTGTTATTATTTATGGTTCCCGTAAATAACATGCAAAATAATGATGAAAATCAATTTATTCATGATAATAATGGAGGGGATCAACTAGATACTTTAGAATCTGCGGGAGATGGGGAAATATTGCAGAGTTACAATTTATGGACATTTAATGACTCACAATTTGATGGAGGCACAGATGATTGGGGAGGTTGGGTCCCTCAAGCATCGGATAATGATGCTTTTATTTCAATAGACACAGGCGATGATGAGGTGGACTTTGAGGTAACAGGACGTATTGGCTCGCGCCCAAATGATTGCCCTCAGATGAAATTAGACGTAGAACCATTTTTTATGGGCGAGCTTGTCATAAGTTGGCGTTATTATAATATGGAACCTGGGGACGGGGATGTCTTTGGTATCTATTATTATAATGTAACTACGGAATACTGGTCAGAATTGGAAACATGCAGTTATTCTGGAGCGAATAAAAATAATAACGGTGAAGATACAATATCAATAACTTCGGATATGCAACCTTACGATCCTCTTTTTCAGCTAGTTATTGTCTTTAACGCAGAAAAAGGGTTGCTTCCCTATGATTCTAGCGATGATAGAGGATATGTTGAATATGTCACCTTGAAAACATATGAAATTGTCAAATGGGAAAACAACGGCGATGAAATACCCCAACAAGATGCACAAACGATATTTACATATATCAAACCTGAACAAGACGGATGGGATGCGTCCAATGTTTTACTTGAATATAAACTTAATGACAATGATTTGGATTCTGGAGCCGTATCTGCAGCCACCATGAATCCATTTGTAATACCATATATGTATTCTCACAGTATAAATCCCAGTTACTATGATTGGGCGGATGACGTTTACTATCGAATTCATATTAACGGTTCAGATAGTGGAGAATGGCATAGATATTCAGATGATACGCTTAAAGGAGGAGAAGTTGGTCATTTCAACCTAACCGATAACAGAGCACCATACTATAGCAATGATGGTTTAGTGACTTCACCTTTAACCTACGATCAAAATGCAGAATTTGGTATTACTTGGACGGATTATACAGGAGATTCGAATTTAAGTACGGTCTATGCATATCTCGATAATGGATCCGTGCCAGAATTGGACGATTTTCAAGTTGCAAATAAAACAGCGTGGTCGTCAGGTATTCAAACTGGAGAATTCATATTTGAGATCCCCCATGAATGTCTTACATATCGAGAAATCTTTCATATTATGGTACACGCTGTTGATCAGCAAGGAAACGGTGCATATTATACAAATAGTTATTCTGTTGTAGATAATACCGATCCTGTCTATGATAATCATTCTATATCTCATAGTGGCAACCCCGATTATAATGAATCCGTCACTATTGAATATGATATATTAGAACCCTCGGATGCTAGCGGATTTTACACAGATTGCCGAGACATTGAACTGCTATATAGCGTGAATTCAGAACCGACTCTTGTAGGAGACTATCCTAATTCCATCTCCGTAGATAGCCCAACAATTACAAGAGATGGTGGCGCAATTCAATTTATTGTTGACGAAGGCGAATACGAATACGGAGATACCGTATATTATTGTCTTAATATGTCGGATCAAGCGGGAAATATTATTGATGATCATTCAGAAGGACATTCATTTACAGTTAACGATACATCAGCACCGGATGTGGATAAAAGCCCATATAATGATATAGATAGTAACTATTATAGCAATAAAGACCTTACTTTTAATATTTCCGAGCCACTAGACGCTAGTGGTCTCGACGATACCAGTCTGAGTGTTTGGATAAAAAATGGAGACAGTGATTTCGATAATGGAGGGCAGCAAATCACCGATTTCTCAAAAAACGGAATTAATTATACATTTACCATCCAAAAGGAAGGTAATTTTACGTTTGGTGATGTTTGGTATTATAAATTGAATGGAACGGATTTAGCAACAAATCCAAATGTACTTACAGTAGAAGGTAATTTCGAATTAATTGATCTACAAGGACCATTTATCACTTATTTAGGAGCGCAATCCAATAATACGATCGCTGAATACAATAAGGATGTTAAAATTGTTTTTAATTCAGATGAAGTGGATGAATTTGGGGCAGGTTTCGATGACATCTTTTTATTAATAAAAAATGGAAGCAATCCTATTGAATTTGGAGATCCAAACACAGTAAAACTTAGTTGGAGTGAAAATAACAGTAAAGAATATGTATTTCTTATTGATAAGTCCTATCTTTCAGCAAGATCAGGGGAAGAACTACATTATACTATAAAAGCGAGTGATATTATTAGTAATAACCAGACAGAACAAGGAATCATATTTCCTTCAGATTATGTAAAACCTCATATCAATTGGGTCTCAGATAATGCAACTGCTAATGAACTTGAACATAACGAAAATCTGGGTGTTTCCTTATATATTGAAGAGCCAACTGACGCAAGCGGTTTTATCACATCGGGCGATAATTTATATCTTTATTATTATATAGGACCAACCTCACCATTGGATCCGAGTGTTGGCACCCCTCTTTCATTTACTGGTAATGTTAATGAAGAAAGCGGAACCTATGAATGTATTTTACCTGCGAGCTTTTTTGCATGGAATGAAAGAGTGTGGTATTGGGGAAATGTTACAGATGAAGATGGAAACTGGAATAGTACATTTGAAGCCGGAAATGTATTATATTTCGATGCTGTTGATAATGTTAATCCAAAATTAGAAGTCTATAGTTCTTCAACAGATGATTCATCCTATGATCAAAGTAAGGAAATATCGATAAATGCGCTAGAACCGAGTGATGCAAGTGGTATGAATAGTGTTACGGTCTATTATGGTTTGGAGAATCCCGCAGTTTCATCAGTTTCAAATAATGGTTCAGTTGTATTAGATAGTATTTTGCATGATGGTGGTGATTTGTCTCTATATTTGCCCGTAGAAGCAACCTACGGTAACTATAGTAAGACAATGTATTTCCTAGTCATAGCAATGGACATCGAAACAAATATAAACATCTCATCGGTATATTCATTCTATATTTCCGACGGCGTCAACCCAACATTAACTCAAGATGTAGAGAACACGCATGCTATTATGAATAACGATTATGGAAAAACAATCAAAATAACAGCATGGGATCAAGACTATCCTACTTGTAGCGGGATATCTTCGATAATTCTTTATTATCGACTGGATAATCCCAACGTTGGGGTTGGTTTAAACGATGGAAGTTTAGATATCGAACAAACAATCGAAGCGCTAAATGCAAAAGATTATACGTTCCAATTGGAATATGAAGATACTATGGATTGGGACAATGGAACCATCTTTTATTATATGGTAGTAATTCATGATAATGACGGAAATATACTCTATAGTGAAGTGGAAAGTTTCCTAATTATTGATTCCTTTTCAAAAACTTGGTATCTTCCAGGTAACTTTGATATTGGTGATTCTTCATATTACCGAAACGACGAAGCAATAGACTTATTTTTTGAAGTCGGTGTCAGCTGTAATATGTGGTATCATGTTGATGGTGAAAGTATAGGCATGGATCCAGTCTATGGC
>WJKO01000478.1 GCA_014729055.1 Promethearchaeota archaeon
GTAAGGATCTAAGCGGTGTTTCTCCTAGCTGTTCATATACAGAAACCTTATAGGATTTGGCAATCTTCGCTCTTGGATCTGAAATGAATGCAAGGTTAAACTTATATTTTTGCTGAAGACGATTCATATTTTGTGGGGAATCACTTGATATACTGAGTAATTTGACGTTATGTTGTTGAAATAATTCTAAATGTTTGTTGAGTAACTTCAAATGTTTAACTCATCCATGTCACCACGCTCCCCGAAAAAAATCGAGTAGAACGCCCGAATATTGCTCTAGAAGGTTTCTAAGATTGATTTTTTTATTGTCTATATCTTCTGTGTCAAAGATAGGCGCTTTAGAACCGACAGAGATTCCTTTAATCGGTTTTTGAGAGTCCATAGTTAAAATAGGTCCCCTTTTTTAATTAAAGTTCCCTCCCAATCGATTTTAATTTTAAAAAGAAATATTAAAAAAAGACTATTTTTTTTATAAATTAGCAAATTAGTCTTAGTGGTTATTGGGCTTGTAGGTGGCGACATTAATACCGAAAAGTTGAAAAAGACCTATGATCTATTATTCTATAATGAATAGACCGACGAATTCGGAAAAATATAGGACTGTTCGGATTAGTTATCCGCCCGAATTAGATCTTAAGTGCACCGTCTGTGGTAGTAAGGTTAAATTTCTTTATCCAGACAACGGGAAGGTAGTGCACACCTTAAAGGGCGATGTGTATCAGGTAGTGAATTTATATACGTGTACTGATGAGGCATGTGCAATGAGCGAGGTAGCATTCAATCCAAGTCCGAGGTTTGATTATAGCGGGAGGCACTTTGGAGCGGATGTGTTTAGCATGATTGCCGAGGAGTTTCTGATTTTTGACCAGAAGTCGGATCAGATTTATAAGCGCTTGGCTTTCAAGCATCGGCTTTCGATCTCTCCGGATACCGTCCGAAGGATGTGCGATGATGTACTCACGCTCAAATCCTTGAAAATCGACGAGAAGACGGTCGAGATCATCCAAAAACAAGGCTTTATTTTACTTGCTCTGGATGGGCAAGACCCGGGAGGTGCTGTGCCGTCCATTTGGTGCTTTATTGACCTGATTTCCAATCGGGTGTTGGCAACGCGTAAGTTTGATTCACTCGATCATGAAACACTTCGGGACACGATCGAAGAGCTCAAGGATTTGTACGGGGTTGAGATTGTCGGCTGGGTCAGCGACAAACAGAATCTTATCATCAAGTGTCATGATACATTTTATCCCGAAATCCCTCACCAATATTGTCAGTAT
This sequence comes from Promethearchaeota archaeon, assembly GCA_014729055.1. GTDB lineage: Archaea > Asgardarchaeota > Lokiarchaeia > Sigyniarchaeales > Promethearchaeaceae > WJKO01. The sequence continues at coordinate 1,278 of WJKO01000478.1, forward strand.
CATTTTTTGAGGAATTTATGGAATCATTTGGCAAAGTTGGACAGTAAAGTTTACCTACCCTTGAAAAAAGCCGTAAATGGATTATATATTCATTCTGCCTCGAAAAGCGCGAAGGTAAACTTTGAGAACGTGGGAAAGGTTTCCGTGCGGGAGGCATTCGAAAATACCGATGATGATCTGCAAGCAATGATCCGGGTAAGGAATAAAACCTTTAAAGAACTGCGCGGAATCTGGCTTTATGAGACGTTAGATGAATATGTTGGTAAAATGGAAAAAGCTGCCCAAGAGCTTGATCCATCTTTTCGGTTTACAAAGATCATGACGCGAACGATCTTTTCATTACAAGAGGCACTAGATGAGGTGAAGAAAAACTATGAGGATGCATGTTTAATGCAAGAACATTTCCAAGAAATTCGAGAAACTTTAGGTGACTCCGAGACCTCCCGCAGAGAGAAAGAAGAGCGGTTGGGATATATTAATGATATGATTCTTATGGAGGCGAAACAGCGAGATCCTTCTTTCCAAGAGGAGGATTGCAAGGCGTTCCTACCCAGTAAGAACCGAACGACCGTAGAGGTCATGGGCGAATGGCACAGACTGTGGAAATCTTATCTTCCCGGGTTGTTTGTTTATTACGGGTTTTCCAAACCGGTCCGCACCAATATGGAATTAGAACGGCTCTTTAGTAAGCAAAAACAAGCAATCTTTAACAGAGCCGCCAAATCGAACGTATGCCGCGTAGTTTCCACTCGCGGTGAGGATTATTTGAGGATTAAATACTGTGATCCCGAAGAACTTCAATCAGACATCATAGCCGAATATTCTGATGAGGTAGTGAGGGAATTACGGGCTCAACTGGTAGCCGAAATAAAGGATATAACTGAACGCCTGGTTTCGCGCAGTAGAGGGTACAAGAAATTCGATATAGACATCAAAAAGTACTACCACCAGAAAGGAAGGAGAGATTGATAAAATAATTTTGTCGAGGAAGATTAATTTGCAAATACATATTTTTTTTTTTAAGATAAATCTTCTTTTTTATATCTTTCTCTTAAACCTAATATTATATGGTAAGATCCATATAGAGCAAATCCGGTTAGAGTAATTGCAATTATCACGACATAAATTAAAATATACAATTCTTTTTCGTTTTTGAACAATAATCCAAAAGCAGCAAACATGAAAAAGAAAAAAATATCCCCAAGTAAGATTGTAATTCCCATAGCTAGGTGATCTGAATCATCTAACTCGTCTACGATTGGTTTTTCCTCTGTCTTCGAGATAGATTCCTTAAATTCTTTTTTTTCCTCTTTTTCAAATACATTTTCATGGATTTTTTTATAGACTATCCCTAATATCGTTAATATGGTAGTAGAAATAATCATAAATAATAAAAAGAATATGATAAAATTCCCTTTGTAAAAGTATGCCATCCAAACCTCAATAGCTAAAAAAGTTATTATGACACTTAAGATTATAGCGATAGAAATTATACGAAATGTATACTCTTTCATATTTTTCCCCTCCTTTAGGTAAAAATGAAAAAAGCAATTAAAATTATAAATAAAAAACCCATTATGGCGAAAATAGTACAAAATCTCTTTCTTACTTTATCCTGCATAATTGAAAGCATAGTAGCACCAAAAATTAGAAAACCAATTCCAACTTGAGCTTGATAATGAGAAAAGACAAATGATAATAAATCTGGAATTGAAAATTCAGGTACTATAATATCAAGAATTTCTAAAATTGAAAGAAAGACAGAGGTTATCCATATATAATTAGGGATCATACCTTGAATAAAAGCGATAAAATCTA
>WJKO01000479.1 GCA_014729055.1 Promethearchaeota archaeon
ACTCATAACTTTTTGATCATAACTCGTCTGAAAAGAGATTAAGACACCAGCATTTGCCATCACATTTTCACTAATTGTGGGTCTTGTATTAATTGTAAACAAACATTCACCCGTCCCTCTTAACAATAATGCCATATCTTCTATATAGGATGTGTTCTTATGCAACTTTGTATTACTATCTGAAGAAAAAAAGATAGAATCTTCAATCACTGTAAAATGTTTAATTCTATCAGATTTTCCCCCCTCTAAATTCTTAACCCACAGATTATTAAATAGCACATTAGCAAAAAAGACGGCATCGTTCTTATTACCGCCTAATCTAATTAATTCGCTAAGATCTATAACTAAACGTTTATTCATAAGATCTTTCAAAGATACATCACTTTCACAGTCAAAAATTGATTTTAATGGACCAGTTTCGATTCGTCTAATTCTATTTTGTATGCTAATGATTGTTTGGTTAACATTAACTATATGATCTTGATATTGATTTCTTATTTTTTCAGTATAGTATGAAAATCCTTCCCAGTTATGTCTGTTTTTATCTTGGCACACGCAATATAATATTTCTATGAGGATTTTTTCCATCTGGGCACTATATTCCTCTTGGAATGTAATGATTTGGCATGAAACGAGCAAATTGAATAATTTTTCAGCATATATTCGAGGATCTTCACCCATAGGATTAAAAATATTAATTGAAAAATTAAATCCGGGTTTTAGAATTTCTAAATCGGAAATATATGTTGATAACTCTTCATATTCTCCTTTAAATTCTATTAAGAGGAAGGGAGTCTCATATAACTGGGAAATTTGAATTAAAATCATTTTTATTAGATTTGTTTTACCCATTCCAGTTAGCCCATTAACAAAAATATGCTTCTGGTAATCGCATTCTTGAATATAAATCTTTTTTTTGGGACTCTCTGATTTAATGCTTCCTAAAAACATTTTTCCCTTTAATCTATCTGATCTTTTAATTTCTGGCAAGACAATATCAATGGGCTTAATAGTTTTTTTTAAGATAGACCGTGAAGAAATAAAAATAATTAATTCGAAAGTAAATAATGTAGTGAAAATTACGTGAAATCGGGAAATTGACTGTTGTTGATCCGATAATTTCGATAATTCAAATAATAGATAAACAATGATGCTAATTAAACAGGTAAGTGGTAGTATAGAAGAATTTATTTTATGTTTTGACTTTAATTTATGATATGTGTTTTTTAAGTGGAGAAAATTTAAACACGTTAAGAAAATAAACAAAGCATAATACATCTTTTCATTGTTTAAATTTGTAAAATCAATAAAGAGCAACATTTCTAAGATTAATCTTCGATAAATATTTTAAAGTAAACGGATATTTCCACTTGATAATTACATAGTTTGAGATAATTAAAATGAAAAACATTCTGGATAAACATCGAAAGGATCCTCTCAAAGAAAACGTGGTTAAATTTTTAAGTTCTATTGAAGAAGATTTATGGATATTAAAAGAAGATGTCGTTGGTACTATCGCACATGTCATAATGCTTCATGAACAGGCCATCATTACTGATAATGAAATTAAACATATTTTAAAGGAACTAGTAAACATCATAGAAAAAATTGATAATGGGACGTTTGAAATTGATAAGAACTTTGAGGACATCCATCCATATATTGAGAATATAGTAATACAGAAAGTTGGAACAGAGATCGGAGGCAAGATCCATTCTGCTCGTTCTCGGAATGATCAAGTAGCCTTGGATATTCGTCTAAAAGTCAGAAGCGAAACTCTTGTATTAATTGATTCTCTAATTAAGTTAATGAAGTCTTTATTAGATAATGCTGAAAAGGCAAAAGAGTTCAATTGTCCATTATATACTCATCTTCAACGAGGGCAACTCGGTGTTTTTTCTCATTACTTTTTAAATTATTCATATCAAATTGAAAGAATGATCCTGAAGTTGTTTTCTCTCTTTGATGAAATTAATAAAAATCCATTAGGTGCTTGCGCAATAGGGGGAACATCATTTCCGATTAGTCGAAAGAAAGTGACAGAGCTCTTAGCATTCGATGCTGAGATATTTAATTCATTAGATGCAGTCAGTAGCAGAGATCATATAATTTCCGCGATTATGGTTTTAACATTAATCGCTGATATGTTTTCTAGGATATGCGAGGATCTTATTATTTGGTCAAGCAAGGAATTTGGATTTGTAGAATTCAACGATGCGTATTCCTCTGTATCCAGTGCTATGCCTCAAAAGAAAAATCCGGATACTGCGGAATTGATAAAAGGCAAAATGGGTAGAGTATATGGAGCACTCAACCATATTCTTTTCATGTCAAAAGGTACTCCAAGCGGCTATGTACGCGATTTTCAAGAATCAAAAGTTGCATTACAAACATCCTTCAGCACGATCAATATGTCTGTCAATATTTTAACGGGTATCTTTGATACATTGATTATACATCCCGAAAAAATGAAATCTGCTGTTGATAACAGTCTGGTTCTTTCCTTAGACTTAGCTGAAATAATTGCTAAAGAAACCAATCTTTCTTTTCGCGAAGCCCATGGTTTAATAGGTGCTTTAGTCAAGAAATATGATTCAAATAGAGATAAAATTTTCAATTCTGCTAATATTGAGAAAATTTCTAAAGAAATATTTAAGAAAAAAGCCACTATTAGTCAGAAAGATATTGATGACATTTTAGACTTAGATTATGCACTTTCACTTAGAAAATCCTTAGGTTCTCCAAATAAAAACCAAATAGAACTTAGCATCAAGAGTTTGAAAGAAAAAATTCAAAATTATCAGATTAAAGTTAGCAATCTTATGACTTTCGTGCAAGAAAGAATGGATGAATTGCTTCAGACTGCAAAGAAACTATCTAAGATCTTAGTTAAATAAAATAAATTCGATTTGACTTACACTTCTATAAATAGAAAATTTTTTATCTTATTTTTGTTTTTAGTACATGAACAATTTTTTAATGGAATAACCCTCAAATGAGGGGGATATTATTACCATACACATATATTGATTTATTAATAAAATAAAATACACTGGAGTTGCAAAAATATGGCATTTTACGGAATTCCAATAATTTTGAAAGAAGGAACAAAAACAGAAAGCGGTAATGAAGCGCTTTCGCAAAATACATCAGCAATAAGGGCAATATCTGAGGCAATAAAGACTACATTTGGTCCACGTGGTTTAAACAAAATGCTTGTAGATACTATTGGGGATGTTACAGTTACGAATGATTGTTATACAATTCTTGACGAAATTGAAGTTGAGCACCCTGCGGCAAAAATGGTCATTGAATTATCAGACTCTCTTAATAGCAATATAGGAGATGGATTAACAAAGGCATTGATTATGGCGGGTGAGTTATTAAAAATAGGAGTGGAATTATTGGAACAAAAAATTCATCCCAACATTGTAACTAAGGGATTCAATCAAGCTTTGCACAAGGGTATGGACATAATTGATGATCAATCCCAATTGATTGATGGATTAGACAAAGATCAATTAATTGACATAGCAATTACGGCATTAAACAGTAAAACCACATTTGGTGCTGCGAAAATTTTGGCAATGATTGCTGTTGACTGCGTCTTGGATATAGCAGAAATGCGTGGAGATAAAAAAATCATTGACTTAGATCTCATTCAAATCATTAAGAAGGAAGGAAAGCAATCAACAGATACGACGAAGGTTAATGGAGTTATTGTTGATAAAGAAATTGTTAATTCAACAATGCCTAAATCTATCAAAAACGCAAAGATTGCGCTTATAAACCATTCTTTAGAAGTAACTAAAACGGAATTTGATACAGACATAAAGATAGTTGATCCAAGTGAGGTTTCTTCGTTTAAGAAGCAAGAAGAAAACATGCTGAAGAAAATGGTTGATACAATTGTTTCATCAGGCGCAAACGTAATTTTCTGTCAGAAAGGAATTGATGATTTAGCTCAACATTTTTTAGCTAAATCGGGTATAATGGCTATTCGTAGAGTAAAGAGATCGGATCTCGTAAAACTTTCGAAAGCAACACACGCTAACATTATTGTCGATGTTAATTCCATCAACAAAAATGATCTTGGAGCGGCAGAAGAAGTAATTGAACGAAAAATAGGAAAAGATAAGATGGTTTTTGTAGAGAATTGTAAAAACCCAAATTCAATTAGTGTACTAATAAGAGGGGGAACTAGGCATGTCATTGAAGATGCTGAGCGATCTTTCAAGAATTCGCTAAATGTCGTTAAACAAGCAGTAGAACATAAGAAAATTGTAACTGGAGCGGGCGCGATAGAGGTGGAAGTGGCAAAACAACTCAGAAGATTTGCTGCCAATATTAGTACAAAAGAATCAATTGCAGTAGAGGCATATGCAGCAGCATTGGAAGCAATTCCAAGTACTTTGGCGGAAAACGCAGGATTAGACCCTATTAAAATACTAACTGACTTGCATGCAAAACACGAAAAATCCTTGTATAAGGATTACGGAATAGATATAGAGAACGGAGATATATTTAATGCTAAAGAAGCTAAAATAATTGAACCCGCAATAATATTAAAAAGTGCGTTATCTGCTGCAACAGAACTATGCTTAATGATCTTTAGAGTTGACCAAGTTATTGAAGTGGAACCAGGCAGTACTGGACCAAAAATGCCTGGCTCCGAAGATGAGGATTTTGATTAAATAAACCCTCTTTTCTACATTAATTCTATACTTATTTTTTTACTTACATAACATAATTTTATTATTTGAATACAACATAATTTTATTAAAGATATACTTGGTTAGGGTATAAAAATGAGTGTTCGTGAAGCGTTAGTAAAGCATTTATCAACAATTTTAAGATCATCGAAAGCAACAATATTAGTTCTATTATCAGACGAGAGTGGGCTATCAATTGCAAGGATTGGGCGTTCTACGGACTTAGATTTGGATCCAAATGCAATTACTAGTGTCTCAGCTGCAGCATTCTCGTCGTCAGAAGAAACTTGGGTAGACTTGAATATTCGTGATCAAATAATTGCGTTTTCTTTCTTTGAAAAAATCTGTCTCATTACAATTAGAGTTGGACACACCTTGTTGACAATTGTTCATGATTATAATATTGAGTGGCCACTCAACGCGGATAATATTGGATCATGTATGTTTAACCTAAAAAAAGAATTAAATGAATTCTTTGGTACAGATATTCCAGAGAGTGACACAGACATAGAAATATTTAGTAATAACGTTAGAAGTGCAATATATCTCTTTGGTATGGGTACTGAAATACCATTTGCATCATATACTCCGGAAAACGCATCTGAATTAGATACAATACAAAACATAAATGAGATATTAGATTCTCTTCAAAATCCCGTATTGGCAATGTACAGCATAGTAACACCTAGTGGATTAACAGTTGACCAAAGAGATAAGAATATGATTAGAATTCCTATTTCAACCGAAGCTTTCAGCGCAAATGCAAACGTTGCATTTCAAAAAATGATCGAAGAGGCTGGTTCTCTCAATATAGGTAGCTTATTATCATATGTATGTATTTCTGGAGAAGATCCAGACAATCTTTACGGAATCGCAGCAGCCCCTTCAGGTCAGCTTCAATTTGTTGATGAATCAACCCAAGCGAGTTCAGTACAAGATATATCTTTCATTGGATTATTTCCTCTAACTTATGGGGCAATTCCAGTATTAGGTGAAGCTAGAAATATCGTTTATTCAATATTAGAAGTAATAGGAACGGAATCCATAGCTGAAGCTTTTATTAACAGCGTAAACTCGCTATCTGCGGCCAAATTTGGCTGAAATCTATAGGGTTTTTTATTTATGTCCAATAAAAGGTATCCAAAACTCTATGCAGTTTACTATGCACAAGATGATCCAAAGAAAAATACAATAATAAAACTCAGTAAATATAATATGATTAATATTACTAAAAGATTAAGATATTTGCCGAGAAAAACAATTATTTTAGACCCTTTTAGTGATAAAATTTTAAATGCTAACGATAAAGAGACCATTGAGCAATCAGGTTTAGCTGTTATTGATTGTTCATGGAATAAAATCGATCAAGTCTTTAATAAAAAATATCGAACAGGAAGACGTTTACCACCTTTACTCGCAGCGAATGGTGTAAATTATGGAAGATGGAACAAATTAACGTCAGTTGAAGCGTTAGCTGCTGCATTAATTATCATTGGAAATCATAAGATTGCGAAGGATATTCTATCAAAGTTCAAATGGGGATTGGGGTTTATCGACATAAACTATACGTCTCTAAGAAAATATATGGAATAAAAAGTGCGGAGAGGGGGATTTGAACCCTCGAATCACTAAGAACTGGATTCTAAGTCCAGCGCCGTTGACCAGGCTTGGCAATCTCCGCGTATTATTTTAAGTTTCTAATATTCGAAATGAACGAAACTATTTCAATTTTTTTAAGAGTACTTGTGGATATAATGGATGTATCATCTGCATATTATTAGCTTATTTGAATTTGAATACAGTTAATATTTTAAAGAATGGTGGGATGATATGGATAAACTAATTCAAAGAGCCAGAGAGAATTACGAAAATCATTATAAATCGGCGGCAACGATTGGACAAGCGAATATATTAATCGTAGGTGCTGGAGGTGCAGGAAACAACACAATAGATCGTTTAATGAAGATAGGAATCATAGGCGCTCGATGTATTGCTATTAATACTGATCAACAACATCTGGATTCTATACGGGCTCATCATAAAATTTTAATTGGACGGCATTTAACGCGTGGATTAGGTGCGGGAGGTCATCCTGAAATTGGAGAAGCTGCAGCCGAAGAATCAAAAATGCAATTAGACACGATTCTTAAAGAACCTGATCTAGTCTTTGTCACATGTGGTTTGGGAGGAGGTACAGGAACGGGTAGTGCTCCAGTTGTGGCAAAGATTGCTAAGATGAACGGTGCTATTGTCGTAGGTGTCGTCACTTTACCATTCAAAACAGAAATGGGGCATGTTGCAAAAGCCAATCAAGGTCTATTAAGACTAAGACAATATGTTGACACACTTGTAGTTATCGATAACAACAAATTGCTTGAAATAGCTCCACATTTACCCATCATGGAAAGTTTTTCTCTTGCTGATGAAGTTCTGGCAACCATGGTTAAAGGAATAACCGAAACAATTTCTATTCCATCATTAATTAATTTGGACTATGCTGATGTGAGAACTATTCTAACCACCGGAGGTGTTGCTATTATTGGAATTGGAGAATCTTCTGGGACCGAAGAAAATAGAGTTGAAGAAGCTATTGATGATGCATTAAGCTCGCCTTTACTAGAACTCGATCTGTCAGGTGCAACTGGGGCATTAATTCATGTAACTGGAGGAAATGATATGACATTAAGCGAAGCTAATAAGGTTGCACAGATTGTCACAAAAAAAATGGATTCAAATAGTATGGTTATTTGGGGCGCACGGGTAGATCCTTCTGTCACTGGTTATATTCAAGTTATGTTGCTAATAACGGGTATTAAAAGTCCACAAATTCTCGGGAAAAAAAAACTTAATAATGGAGATCAAAAACGATATAATCCTTTTCTAAAAAGAATTCCAACAAGATCACTCAGAGATGAGATGCCTAATTGGGAATTTTAAATTATGTCATAAATTTAATCAAAAGTAGGTTTCCATGTCTCTCTAAATTCTTTTTCTTTTTGTTCTCTGTATTTCTTTTGAATGAAATTATAAACCACACGATGGGGTAATCCATCTAATATCATATTGACTGCTTTTTTCGCAATTTTCATAGAATTGTAATCACCAATTATACCAATTAAGTTCCTATAGATACTTAGATGAGTATTTGTAAATTTTTCAATACTCATCCGCATTTTACCCTTTTCTCCGATTATTCGTCCTTTAATTCGTCTCAATTTCTTTTCAGAATGACCAATAACACTTTCTAAATTGGTCACATCAAGGATGTAATTTTGATCTAAGAGTTTAACAGCTTTTTCTGGTTTAAATCCCATATTGATTGCACGAATGATTTTTTTAGTAATCCATACTGAGAAAGCTGGATCCTCTGTATTTAATTCCAGCGAAATTTCTTCTTTATAACTATCTTGAAGAGATTCTATTATTTTGTTCCTTTTACCTGTTGATCCTTCAAGTTTGTCTTCTTCGGTAACAGCCATAATTGTATATTCTCCAGTGTCACTATCAATAACGATTTTAGTTCTCGTCAATGTCTCTAATAATTCTTTGGTTTCGCCATTTTTACCGATTAATACCCCAATTCTATCTTTATTTAACATTTTCTATGCCCTCCTAGTAATATCCTCATAGATTTTTATTGGATTCGGTGTTCTTAGACCAATTTTTTCATAAAATGATAATATATTCTTTATATCTCTTGATAAAAAGTAAAGACCTTTTGGATGATTTTTATTAACGGCTTGACTCACATCAATTAAAAACTGCTGTCTTTTATAATATAAAATATTGTATTCACTTAAATCCGCATGTACAATACCTGCTTTTTTATACATTTGATCTATATAATCAATCGTTATATTC
>WJKO01000480.1 GCA_014729055.1 Promethearchaeota archaeon
ATTATCGAATTTTCGTATATGATTCTTTTAGTACAGGATTTTTAAGCTTTCCTATTTCTTCGATTTTAATCTCAACGATATCGCCATGTTTCAATTGTTCACTACCAGGGGGCGTTCCAGTAGTGATGATATCACCTTTATATAATGTCAGATTTTTCGAAATGTACGCTAATATCTGGGGGATTTTAAAAATCATATTTTTTGTATTGGATTGTTGTTTAACCTCATCGTTGAGTTTCGTTCGAATTTCCAAATTGTGTGGATCGCCGATATGCTTTGCAAGTACTATGTTTGGTCCGATTGGTCCAAATGTATCAAGCGATTTACCCCTCCACCAACCAATTCTATCAAACTCTTTCAAATTAACTTGAGTAACATCGTTAATACAAGTATATCCGTAAATATAATCCATAGATTCTTTTTCTGTTAAGTTTTTACATTTATCTTTAATAATTAAGGCAAGTTCGGCTCTAAAGTTTATTTGAACATCTAACAAATAGAGTTCAGACAGAAATTCCGGGATTATTATATTCTGGTTAGGTCCAATCAAACAATTAGGTAATTTGGGTATTATCAGTGGATATTTTGGTTTATTATTTGTGGGGTTCTCTGTTTCTTTTGACGATTTAGTTCCATTTTTCTTGAGATAATTACCCCCCACAGTTATAATCTTTGAGGGATTTAGGTCATAAATTTTATCTGAATCTTTAATTGGAATCTTAAGCATTATTTTCACAGTTTATATTTCATAAATTCCATACATTGTTTGTTATTTTTTTTAATTGTTTATTTCATTTTATAATATTTCTGTTCTGGTTTAAAAGCAATAAAAATGATTTTAACTATAAATTACTCAATATATTTTCATATTCATTTGACCTAATAGAACAAGTTCAACGGGTGATAAACATTTCAAAAAAAATATTGAAAAAAATAAAAGAAAAACTCAATCCTCAATCTGAAGCAGTTGAATTATTCAAATATGCAGCGGACGACGTCCAAAAAATGTTACATTATTTATCCGCAACAATTGAAGCATTTTGTAAACATGATGAGGAATTAATTGAAGAAAAGTCTATTGCAACATTAAAAACTGAAGTAAAATTACAAGTCGCACATCAAGATATTGTTGATAAAATGTACAGCCGAGAAACCATGAATTTTGCACGTGAGGATAGACTCTTTATCATTAATAGTCTTATTGAGATCGCAGATTTAGCAGATTTCATAGTGAGAAGGATACGTGTTCATCATCCAAAGATGTCCGAGGATATAGCAGACATCTTGCTGACTGTTAGCGCAGATCTACGTAAATTTGGAGGTTTATTAGAGGAATTAGTATTAAGTCTCTTAGATAACTTCGAAAAGGCGGCCAAGCTGACTTGGGAATTTCATAAATTAGAAAGATCAATGTGGAAATATGAAATCGAATTTTTAAATAATATTTACAAGCTTGGAACAAAACCTAAAGATACCGTATATTATGAAATTTTAATGAAGAATATTCGTTTGTTGGTAATGAAATCCGTCCGATTTTCCGAAGGTGCCAGAAAATTGATTATAAAATACACATTCTAAAGTAATGTTCTATATAAGATGAGAAGTAACCTGTAGTTGAAAATTATGGATCCCTATGTTATCGTTGTAATCATAATATGTATAAGTCTCGCATTCAGCATTGGAGCACAAGAAGAAACGATGTCTACAACGCTGGGAAGCGGATCACTTAGCGTTAAATACGCACTGATTTTTGGTAGTATTCTAATCTTTTTAGGTACATTATTCCTATCTGGAAGTGTAGGGAAGACATTAGGACAGAATATTTTGACAGAAAATGCTAATTATTCTGATAATATGATGTATGCAGTCCTAATAACTTCTATTATTTGGTTGTTAATTGGCGCAACTACTGGTGTTCCTGTTTCGCTAAACCAAACTGTTGTTGGATCAATATTTGGTGTCTTGTTGTTTGAATCAATTATATCAGAACATAGGTTTATGGAACTTATTGATATCAAGCAATTATCAATTATATTATTAGGTTGGGTAGTAGGACCTTTGTTAGTATTTTTCATCTCCGCAAGTATGGAATATATTATCCATAAAAAGGTGCACGAAAAAATTAAAGGTTTAGTTGATTCTGATGTGAAAGAATCATTTATTAGACTGATTCTGATAGGTTTTGTTTGTCTTAACCAAATTAGTACGGCAGGGAATCAAGGCGGTAATACACTTGGTATGATTTACGGACTTAAAGATAAAGGCGCAATAAATGACAACGCGCTAATGGTAATCTCCGTAGTAATTGCCTTAGTTTATTTACTCGGTTTTCTTATTTTCGGAAGAAAATTAATAAAAGGGCTGGGAAAGACCATGGGAAATATGAGACCAAGTGAAACCTTATCGGTTGAATTTGCAGGCTCCTTATTGATCTTTTTAACGACTCTTATCGGTTTACCTGTATCTGGGGCTCAAATACTTATATTCTCTTTATTGGGCACAAAATGGATGCGTGGTGAAAAAATAGATAGAAATTCTCTCAAGAGAATGATCCGTATATGGCTTATCTTACTACCATTATCAATTGGAATGGCTTGTTTTAGTTATTTTTTACTTGTCTTAATTTAAAAACACTAGTTATAAATATGGACAATCCTAAAACCAAAAACCCAAAAGAAATTATTTTAATTATTAAAACAAGATTAAATTATGGCATATACTTGGATAGTATCAATTGTTCTTTTCATTGTTGCTGGAATCTTCTTCTATTTTGCATGGCAAAAATATCAATTCAAACAAAAGACGGAACAGTGGACACCAACTACCGCAAAAGTAATTGAAGCGCATTTTGAAAAGGGCGCAGATGAATATGAATCTTGGTGGGATGTGCACTTAGAATTAGATTTTACCGTAAACGGAAAACAATATAGAAGTTTTACGAAAAAAAGAGATGACAGAATAAGAAAAAGAGCCATAAAAAAGAAATACAGCCCGGGTACATTGTTAAATATCTATTATAATCCTAAGAATCCAACCGAGACTGTATTTAGTAAAGGTGTGGATTATTCAGACTTGATTTTGTTTATTTTTCCAATCATCTTCTTTCTGATAGGAGTTTCGCTACTGTAATCTATAGTAACAATAGCTCAAAAATCTCAAAATATCCTTCTTTTTTCATCGATAGTTCCAATAAAGAATCTCACATTATATGTTGATTAAAATAACGGGAATATTATGCAAACGA
>WJKO01000481.1 GCA_014729055.1 Promethearchaeota archaeon
ACAATCATTACAATCTTCTTTTGAATATTTACTTGTTAGAGATAGTAAAGGATTTGTGAAATATGTAGATATCTCTTTGTCATCTAAAAAGTTATATCCTTCTCAGTATTTTCGTAAAACTCTAATGGAATTTTTTAAACTAAATAAACCATGGGATTGGCGAATGTATGATTATCAGGAAGATTATATATTTGAGACAATTCAAATGTTTAGGAGTCATGATGTTTCTCTCTGCAAATGAAATTCAAAATTCTGTTGATTCTGGTGAATTAGTAATTGAACCGTTTAATTATAAACATTTAAAACCAATTTCTTATGTTCTTCAACTTTCTAATCACTGGCTAAATTGGTCTATATCGAAAGAGCCTATTGCTTTAACAGATTCATGTAATACGAATAATTTACTTTCATCAATATTTTCTTCTGAAGAATATGTTTTATCAAATAATGATTTTTGTCTTGGATCTACTATTGAGAAAGTATCATTGCCTGATGATATTGCTGCTGTGATTGCTCCTCTTTCGCACATTGCGCGTTGGGGGCTTTGTGTGAATTTAGGATCTCTTTTTGTTTCTCCTGGTTTTGGAAATACTTGTCCCACAAGCTTGACACTCGAGTTAAAATCACAAAATCCTTCTCCGTTGCTTTTAAAATCAGGGCTTCCTATTTGCCACCTTGCCTTTACACGAGTCAGGCCAGGTAAAATGTCATATCCACTTAATCGAAGCGTATATGATGGCCTCGAAGCACCATTAGGCCCCTTAATGGAGCTTGAATGGTCCAAAATGTCTTGAATTTACTATTATTTATTTGTTGTGAAGGATTTTGAGTATGGCGAAAAGATTAAAAGTTAAGCTAGAAACAAAATTACTTCTTCCTAAACAAAGAAAAGCTTTACAGGAAGCCGCTGATGAGCTTTACAATATGATGCAGAATGGTGAGGGTAATTTTATTTCAAAAATATGGCCAACTTTTAATGAGAATATTACTACACCTTCTCTACATATCGAAACTTTAAATCGTTTAGGGGGAGAACCAGGAAGAACAGGTAATTTGGTGTTAGCGGGCAGATTTGTTTCTACGAAATACAAGGACATGCTGCCTTCTCGTCCTATGATTATAAAGATCAGTCCGGAACCTGGAATGGAAGGTGCTTCAAAAAGCAGAAAATGGTTACTCGACGAATATAAAGCATCTGAAAATCTTTATGATCAATTTTCAGATAGTGCCCATTTTGCTCTTCCAGTATGGGTTCATGGTAAAGAAGGAGGTAGAAATCCTGTAGTTCTCTGGGCTCCCCTAGAATCAAGAAATCCCCCTTATGGTAATATAAGGTTGCAACAAGCAGTTGACTTTATGACTTCTTCCTCACGTTTATATTTTGAAGATGAGCGTGAAAAAATCTTATATCGTATAATATCAGTAACTGAAAATCTTTTTGAAGCCCATTGCGTCAGAAACAAAACACATCGTGAAGAGGTTAATATCATTAATCATTATGAATGGGAATTGCGAAAGACGCTTAAACATGTAGTATGGGTTAAAGCATGGAAAAATTTATGGGGCAACAAAGAAAAAGTAGTTGATTTTGACCGTAAAGATTGGCCTAATCCTTTTTTTATTTGTAAAAAACTTTATGAAAAAGTTTCGTTTCCTTTGAGGATGGGTCATATACATGGGGATTTACATCCTCGTAATATTGTTTTTTCTAAAGATGAGACACCTCGTATAATTGATTTTGGGTGGGCTAGACCTGTTAAAAGAGGAGATTCTTTGCAACATATCATAAAAGATTTTGTTTTGCTCGAAGCCAATTTTAGATTTATGACACTGCCTCCTTTTTTAGCTTATGAATCGATGAAACATTTTAATAAATGGTTATCTATAGAAAATGATCCTGTTCTTACAGGTGATCGAGAATGTGATTTAAGAATGAATTTAATATATAGGTTACGTAATATTGCTAAACAGCATGTTGGTGATAGTACCAATTGGGATGTTGAATATATTGTACCTTTATTTCTAGTTTCTTTTGGTTTGCTTACTAAACATTCTTGTAATGCAGATTGTTCATGGGCTGCAAGATATACTGTTCTTTCTTTAGCGGATTACATCAAAGAAAAAAATATTGTTTAAGAAAGTTGTGTGATTATGAATAATTCTTCTCGTTTGTTATCAGATTTAGGTGAATTTGATCTTTTATATAAAGTTTTATTACCAACTATAGATAGTAGTGAGTATGTTTCACCTTTAGGGGATGACTGTGCTTATGTAAGTTTGCCTTCAGGTCAGAATGATCTTGTTTTATCAACTGATGTTGCTCCTCAGCCTTTGGTTTGGCATTTAGGTCATACTTCTTATCGTACATGGGGTTGGTATTCTGTTGTTGTTGCAGTTAGTGATTTGGCCTCTGCTAGTGCATCACCATTAGTTTTTACAACTTCGATTGATGCTCCGAAGGATATGCTTGTAGATGAGTTAAAAGAATTCTTCGAGGGCATAGCTGAAGCTTCCCGTGTACATAATATTTCTAATGCAGGTGGAAATATTCGCGAAGCTTCTAAGTTTGCATGTCATACAACTGTGATTGGTTTATCAGCAAAGGAAAAGTATTTGCGACGTGTAGGTGCCGTTGCAGGTGATTATTTCTTTTCTGTAGGCAACTGCGGTAAATTTTGTTCTGTCTTTTTAAAAGCAAAGCAAGAAGGTTTCTGTAATCTTTCAAGTGATGAACAAAATGTGCTTTGTCGCCCTTATGCGAGAATTAATGAGATGAAATTATTATTTGAAAATAATTTATTTAATGCAGCTAGTGATAATTCAGATGGTGTACTTGGTTCTCTTTGGAATATTGCGGATGCTTCTAAATGTTCTATAGTGCTTGATATGTCTGACAAATTGCTTCCTGATTATGTAAAAAAAGCTGCTTTAGACTATGATTATGATCCTTGGAATCTTTTTTATTTTTGGGGTGACTGGCAGGTTATTGTGTCAGTGCCCACTGCAAAATTGGATAGTTTTACCAATTTAACAAAAAATAATAATATTCCTATATATTTTCTTGGACGAGCTGACAAAGGGCCACCAGAATTAATAGGCCATAGTGGGGAACGTACTGGGAACGTAAAACTCCTTAGAAATGAGAATTTTCAAAAATCTTCATTTAATCAAAATGTATTAGAGCATGTAGAATCCATGCTCAGGACACCAATATGGTGTTAATATTTACATAGACTTTTATTATTATCGATGTCGTTTATGCTTACTGAATCCGATATATATGAAATTAATATATCCTGTTCTAATTATATTAATGAACTCCGTAATAATGATGAAGCAGTTTGTTTATTAAGAGGTAGTAAGAATTACACAGATACTGAATTGTCAAAATCTTTTGTTAGGAAAGATAGAAAACCAAGAAATACTCCACTTATTTTTCATAATTATGCAAATCTGTGGTTCAGTAATAAATTCGGAATACGGTATAGAAGTGAGTCTTTATTTTGTACGGGCAATTATTTCATGGCAAGTAGGTATGGTGATGTTTTTGCAATTTTTCCCATCGGTGAATATAGAGTATGTTGGAGTCCTTCAGTGGAGGATATGCTTGATCTATTAGATGATCTCCATAGTTATGATTTTGAAGGATTCATGAATAAACTTATTGAAGCAAGATATATTGAAGGCGATCTTAAATCGTCAATTAATAGTGGGCATGAAGTTATGCTTTTATGCAATTCATTTTATTCCGTAGCCGTAAATAGTGTATCTGAAGTTAATTCTTTAGTAGAAAGAGTGGTTATGTATAACATTTAATTTTATATTCCAATTTCAACTTTTTTGTTTTCTTTCTCAAAAATAATCCCCTTAAACCGCTCAAGAATATCCGAGTAATGAATATCAAGATAAGTTCTGATTTTATCGTTATACTGGCAGTTATCCCCCAACGCCAAAGCAATGGCGGGTCAGGTTGATTATTATTAATAAAAAAATTTTTTAAGGAATCAACAATGTCTGAACCGTTACCAGAGGAAATTCGGTATTTAGAATCGGTGCTTGATCAATTAAAGGG